>NZ_JBATWS010000231.1:0-4372 GCF_049672805.1 Parvibaculum sp. | reverse complement strand
CCCAGACTGAACGATGCTTCTCCCGGAAATCGTCGGGGAGATAGGGCCAGGGCATCAGGTTGAACCAGGTGAACTTCATGCCGTTTCCTCCTCCGGTGGGGTTGTTTTTTATGTTTGCGCTTCTGGCGCTGTCTCCCACAGATAGTTAGGGTATATACCCTAGCAGTGAAGTTTAGGCATTTCGCTTCAACCCCGCAACGTCAACCATGTGAACGGGTGACGAGATTTCGGAAATCGGCCGGAAGCGGGTTAGCATTAAGGTCAACGAAAAGAAGAACGCGACCGGTGGAGGAAATTATGTCGGAAGTGGATCTCGTAATCCGTGGCGGCACGGTGGTGGATGGATCGGGCGGCGCGCCGCGCGAGGCCGATGTTGCAATCAACAAGGGCGTGATCGTCGCTGTCGGCAAGGTCGATGCGAAGGGCCGTGAAGAAATCGACGCGAAGGGCATGCTCGTCACGCCGGGCTGGGTCGATATCCACACGCATTATGACGGCCAGGTCACATGGGACAGCCATATGACGCCATCTTCCATTCACGGCTCCACAACCGTGGTGATGGGAAATTGCGGTGTCGGCTTCGCCCCCGTCCGCAAGACGGATCACGACCGCCTCATCCGCCTGATGGAAGGCGTGGAAGATATTCCCGGCGCCGCGCTCCATGAAGGGCTTTCGTGGAACTGGGAAAGCTTCGCCGAATATATGAACGAGATCGAAAAACGCCCGCATGATGTGGACGTGGCCGTGCAGGTGCCGCATGGCGCCGTGCGTGTCTATGTCATGGGTGAGCGGGGCGCAAAGCGCGAGGCCGCAACAGACGCTGAAATTGCGCAGATGCGCGAGATCGTGCGCGACGCGATCAAGGCAGGCGCCATCGGCTTCTCGACCTCGCGCACCATTGCCCATCGCACCAGCGATGGCGATCTGACGCCAACCATCGGTGCTGCCGACAAGGAAATGATCGCCATTGCCGAAGGGCTGAAGGAAGCCAATGCAGGCGTGCTGCAATGGGTGTCCGACTTCGCCAATATCGATCAAGAGTTTTCGCTGGTCGAGAAGCTGGTCGAGCTTTCCGGTCGCCCGCTGAGTTTCTCGCTCGTGCAGGCTGACGTTGTACCGAACCAATGGCGTGAGCTTTTGAGCCGCCTCGACAATGCCGCCGCCAGGGGGCTGCCGATCAAGGCGCAGGTGCAGGGCCGGCCGGTCGGTCTGATGCTCGGGCTTCAGGGGTCGGTTCACCCCTTCCTCACTCGGCCGAGCTACCGCGCCATTGCCGACAAGCCGCTGGAAGAGCGTGTCGCCATCATGCGCGACCCGGCCTTCCGCGCGAAGCTTCTCGCCGAAGAGCTTGAGCCGGATCACCCCTTCGTCAATGCGCTCGCGGGTGCCCATCACAAGATGTTTGAACTGGGCAATCCGCCGAATTACGAGCCGGCGCCCGAAGATAGCATCGGCGCCCGCGCAAAGCGCGACGGCGTGAACCCGGACGAGATTGTCTATGACATTCTGACGGCGGATGGCGGCAAGAACTTCCTCTTCTTCCCGCTGCACAATTACTACGAGTTCAACCTCGACAATGCGCTCACCATGATCCGCAATCCGAACACGCTGTTCGGCCTGTCGGATGGCGGCGCGCATGTCGGCGTAATCTGCGATGTGAGCGTGCCGACCTATATGCTCACCCATTGGTGCCGCGACCGCACACGGGGCGAAAGGCTAGATATTCCCTTTGTGGTGAAGAGCCAGACGCGCGACACGGCGGAAGCGGTGGGCCTGCTCGATCGCGGTCTGCTCGCGCCGGGCATGAAGGCGGATGTGAACGTCATCGACTTCGATAATCTGCGCCTGCTGCCGCCGCATATGGTCTATGACCTTCCCTCCGGCGCGCGCCGTCTGATGCAGGAAGCAGAAGGCTATGTCGCAACCATCGTCAGCGGCGAAATCATCTATCGCAATGGCAAGGCAACGGGCGCGCTGCCCGGCAAGCTCGTGCGAGGTCATCAGCCCGCGCCGATGAGGGCGGCTGCCGAGTAATCCCTCTGCGATAGCGATGAAACGGCATGGCCCGCTGTTCACCACAGCGGGCCATGTTGTTTGAGCGCGCGCAGGCTCTTGAAACACGCGCCTAATCGCGTCACTGTAAAATGCCGGAATGGGGATTATCCGGCGACACAACATCGAGGCATTCGATCATGAGCGATACCAATCGCAGAAGGCGCGGCGCAACCGGGCGGACATCAGCAACCCGCAAGAAGGTAGCATCGCGGCGCGTCGGAACGGTTGCACCCGCAGGTGCAGCGCTGCCGGTGGCTCCCGCCGGGATCGCCAAGAAGGCGGTGACCAGCAAGGCAGCTTCCGCCAAGGCCGCGCCCACAAAGGCTGCGCCGAAAAAGCCGGCCGCAAAGAAGGCGACGACGGCCAAGGCTGCCGCTGGAAAGAAGGCGGCTCCCAAAGCGGCGGCACGCAAGCCCGCGGCAAAGAAACCGGCTGCAAGGCTTTCACCGGAAAAGGCAAAGCTGAAGAAGGAGCTTGAGAAGCAGGTCGCCCAGCTTTCCAAAGAAGTGGACAAGGCCGAAAAAGAAGCCCGCAAGGCGCTGAAGGAAACGGAGAAGCGCTATCAGGGGCTTTTGAATCAGCTCAAGGCAGATCGCGCCCGTCTGCGCGCGCGTCTGGCCGACTTTGCAAAGCAGGGCGAGGGCGCCTTTGACGAAATCCGCACCGGGGTGGAAGGAGCCTATAAGGAACTCTCCGAGGCGGTGATCCGGGCATACGGCCACTTCCGCTGAAGCCCTATCGAACAAAACGGACAAGGCGCGACAGGGAAACCCGTCGCGCCTTTTTACTGCCCGGCAACTTGCGCTGCGGGGCCCGCTATGGCCTGCTTCGGCACCAGAAAATGTGGAGGGAAAACATGAACCGCGTGCTCGCCCATACAGGCGCAAAATATCCGATCATTCAGGCTCCGATGGGGTGGATCGCAAGGTCGCAGCTTGCAAGCGCAGTCTGCAAGGCAGGCGGGCTTGGCATCATCGAAACCTCATCCGGCGAGACGGAGGCCTGCAAGGAAGAGATCCGCAAGATGAAGTATCTCACCGATGCGCCTTTCGGCGTGAACCTGCCGATCCGTTTCCTGAAGGATGATGCGATGCTGCGCTTCGTCTGCGAGTCGGGCGTGAAGTTCGTTACGACCTCGGCAGGCAGCCCCGCCAAGTTCATCGCCCCGCTGCATGAGGCGGGCATCGTCGTTTATCACGCCGTGCCGACCGTCGATGCCGCCATGAAATGCGTGGAAGCAGGCGTTGACGGGTTGATCGTGGAAGGCACGGAAGGTGGCGGCTTCAAGAACCCGGAAGAAGTCGGCACGCTGGTGCTGCTTCAGGCCATCCGCGCGAAAAGCGACATTCCGATGGTGGCTGCGGGCGGCATCTGCGACGGCAAGGGCATGGCGGCGGCCTTCGCGCTTGGCGCGGAAGCGGTGCAGATGGGCACGCGCTTCGTGAGCTGCGCCGAAAGCCCGGTGCATCACAATTACAAACAGGCAATCGTCGATGCGAAGGAGACCGGCACCTATGTGCTGAACAAGAAATCGACTCCCTGCATCCGCGCGCTGAAGACCGAGCGTACAGCGGCAATCCATGAAGCGGGGCTGATGCCCGATGACACTTTCGCGCGCATCCTTGATCTCTATTTCGGCGGCGACATGGAAGCGGCGGTCGGGCTGGCAGGACAGACGGCCGGGTTGATCGACCGGGTAAAGACTGCCAAGGAAATCATCGACGACACGATCTCCGAATTTTTCGAGATCACCAGCCGCCTCGGCAATCTCGCATCGGCCCGGAATTTCGGCTGATCCGTTTCAGGACAGAACGCGCGTCATCGCCTTCGGCAGCGGGGAACGTGGGCCGGGGGCGTTGCGCGCGTTATGGAATGAGAGGTTTCGTTTCGAAATCCCTAGCTTTCTGTTGACAGGCGGGGGGCACGCCTCTAAACACGCCCCGAACGCAATCGCACGTGCCACTGGCCAGAGACCGGTTATGTAACGGCGTACGCGTCTCTTTGGACAATTTCGGCGGCATGTCGGGTAAACGGCATCGTTTAATGCCTCCGCCGGGTTTCGAGGGAGATTGCATATGTCCGGTTCCAGTCTGAGGGGCTGACGCCCCGGATCAAGCCGATCGCACATTGCCGACACATTCCCATGTTTCGTTAAAGTGCAAACCGGGCGCGCGACGCCGTCCGTAATCGGTACCCCCCGTATGGTTCACGACGAGCCATCCGCGTTCATCTAGCAACAAATATTCATTGGCCCCGGTGCGGTGCGCAATCGCGTGTCCGCTCGGCAAGTCAGTCCATCTACTGGTTGGGGAGAGGC
>NZ_JBATWS010000230.1:0-7884 GCF_049672805.1 Parvibaculum sp. | reverse complement strand
GGCCTGCATGGATGTGGTGATCCCCTACATCCATGAGCGCAAGCAGTTCGGTGCGCCTATCGGCACCTTCCAGCTTATGCAGGGCAAGCTTGCCGACATGTATTCGACGATGAATGCCTGCCGCGCTTATGTCTATGCCGTCGCCAAGGCCTGTGATCGTGGCCAGACGACACGCAAGGATGCGGCAGGCGCGATCCTTTATGCAGCCGAGAAGGCGACCTGGATGGCGCTCGAGGCCATCCAGACACTAGGCGGCAATGGCTATATCAACGATTATGCAACCGGCCGCCTGCTGCGCGATGCGAAACTCTACGAGATCGGCGCAGGTACGAGCGAAATCCGCCGTATGCTGATCGGTCGCGAGCTTTTCAACGAAACGGCGTGAGCCTTACCGCATCAGTTTCAGTGCGCGGAATGCCATTGGTGCGAGGCCGGTGGCGTAAAAGCCGAGTATCGCCGCCCCGCCATAGCCGGTGATGGCGCGGCTGAGGCCGAGCGCGTCGCCGCCATTGTCAATGCCTGCGCGGATTGCGAAGAGCACGACAATGCCGCCTACCGCCATCACGATCTGTTTCCAGATGGCGGGGCGGGGGCCACGCTCCGGCGCAAGGCGATAGTCGATGGCCTGCCCGGCAACCCAACCAAAGAGCAGGAAGAGCACGGCGATATGGCCGAAGAAGCTGGAGCCTGCCGGTCCTTCCGGCGGCCAGACGGCCCAGAGCAGGGGCACCAGCGCGAGGATCACGGCGAGGTGCACCCAGAAGGGCAGGCGGCGCCAGAAATCAAAGCTCGGGCCGAGCAGCAGGATGAAGAGGCCGATGCTCGCAAGGCCGAAGGCGCTGCCGACGAGAATATCGTCAACATCATGCACGCCGAGATAGAGGCGGCTGAAGCAGACGCCGAAAGTGATGATGATGGCGGCGATCCACGCCCAGCTTTTTCTGATCTCATAGGCAAGCCAGAGCCACATGGCGACCGCCACTTGCGCATGGCCAGAGGGGCGGCCGGGCGAGCCTTCAATGCGGCCATCCAGCCAGTATTTCGGATCGGGGCGCGTATCCTGCCAGAGATCCTTGAACCAGCCATTCACCACCGCCGTAATGGCGATGAGTACGGCAAGCCGCGTGAACATGGCGCGGTCCCAGAGCCAGTAGCCGACGGGCAGGAACATCAGGAAGAAGGGTGTGTAACCAAGCCAGGTGAAGCCGGTCGCCACAGGCGTCGCCCAGTCGCTGCGTAAGGGCAGCACCCAGTCCATATTGTGCAGGAAATCTTCCACGACTTATCCCCCCCTGTGGCTTTGGCACGCTATCTTTATGGGATAGGGTTTTCCCGAATCCTCTATCCGGCACCAGTTTAAACGTGGAATTCGTCTCATGTCACAGAGCACCTCTTCCGATCCCGTGGTTATTGTCAGCGCGGCCCGCACTCCGATGGGCGGCTTTCAGGGGGCGCTCGCGGGGGTGACGGCAACGGAGCTTGGGGCCATTGCCGTGAAGGGCGCTGTGGAACGGGCAGGGCTTGCGCCGACGGCAGTGGATGAAGTGCTGATGGGCTGCGTGCTCTCTGCCGGACTTGGTCAGGCGGCAGCGCGGCAGGCGGCGCGCGGTGCAGGGCTTGACGACGGCACGCCCTGTACGACCGTTAACAAGATGTGCGGCTCCGGCATGAAAGCCGTGATGATGGCGCATGATGCGATCCTTGCGGGCAATGCGGAAGTTGCCGTCGCGGGCGGCCTCGAAAGCATGACGAATGCGCCCTATCTGCTGCCCAAGGCACGTGGCGGGATGCGGCTCGGCCATGGCGAGGTCAAGGACCACATGTTCCTTGACGGGCTGGAAGATGCCTATGAAGGCCGTCTGATGGGCAGCTATGCGGAAGAGACGGCAAAGCACTATCAGTTCACGCGCGAGCAGCAGGATGCCTATGCACTTGAATCGCTTTCCCGTGCGAAGCGCGCGGTGGAGGGCGGTACCTTTGCGCCCGAAATCGTGCCCGTGGAAGTGACAACACGAAAGGGCAAGTCGGAAGTGGTGAATGACGAACAGCCGCTGACGGCCGACCCGGCAAAGATTCCGACACTGAAGCCTGCCTTCGCGAAAGACGGCTCGGTGACGGCTGCGAATTCAAGCTCGATTTCGGATGGCGCGGCCGCGCTGACGCTGATGCGGCTTTCGGAAGCCGAATGGCGTGGGCTTACCCCGCTTGCCGCCATTCGCGGACACACAATGCATGCGCAGGCCCCGGCCTGGTTCTCCACGGCCCCGGTCGGCGCGATTTCGAAGCTCCTCGAAAAGACGGGCTGGTCGAAGAATGAGGTCGATCTCTGGGAAGTGAACGAGGCCTTCGCCGTTGTGGCAATGGCCGCGATCCATGATCTCGGCCTCTCGCCTGACAATATGAACATCTATGGCGGCGCCTGCGCGCTCGGCCATCCCATTGGCGCTTCGGGCGCGCGCATCATCGTCACGCTGCTGAATGCGCTTCAGCAGACGGGCGGCAAGCGCGGCGTTGCCTCGCTCTGCATTGGGGGTGGCGAAGCAACGGCGATTGCGATTGAGCGGCTGAACTAGGCAGCCGTTTTCGCGAGCGTCGCCTTCACATGTTCGGCAAGGGCGATGAGGCCATTTAGCGGGCGGATCAGCACTTCGATATGGGCGATCTGCCCGGCATCATTCACGGTGATGCGGTCGATGCCCTTCAGCTTCGTCTCGCCGATGCGGCTGTTGAATTCGAGAATGATCTCTTTCCCGTCCACCCATTCCTTCGTGTAGGTGAAGTCCTCGAAGCCTGCGAGGACTGCATTCAGAATGGCGAGGACATACTCCTTCGACTGTTTCGGCGTGTAGAAGGCAGGCGAGGAGATCACCGCATCATCGGCCACCAGCGCTTCGAGCTTCGCGGGATCATGGGCCTTCACGCAAGCATACCAGTTGTCGAGAAAGGCCCTCGCTGATTCGGCTTCGTTTTTCGCCATGCTTTCCTCCGCTGTCATGTCGTCACGCCCTCCAGCACGAGGCGGGTGTGAATGTCGATGAGCTTCTTCCGGCCAACGCGGCCTTTCACATCGTACCATGTGCAGATGCCGGTCAGCATGGCGAGGATGGCATAGGCGCTGACACGCACATCTGCAATTTTGAACAGCTTTTTCTTCTCGCCGCGCTGGAGAATGTCGCAAAGCCGGTCCTCATAGGCGCGGCGCAGCGCCACGATCTTGCGGCGGTTCTGCGGGCTCAGGCTGCGGAGTTCCGACGAGCCGATAAAGACCTCGCGCTTGCGTTCGATATGGTAGGTGAGGTGAAAGGCGGTGAAAGCCTTGAGAGCTTCCAGCGGATCGTCGATCCCGGCAAGCGCCTCATCCACGCTCGCAAGCAGCGTCACCATATGGTTGTAGATAAGGTCGAACAGCAGGTCCTGTTTTGTGGCGATGTGGTTATATAGCGAACCCGGCTGAAGCCCGACACGGGCGGCAAGCTGGCGCAGGCTCATTGCCTCAAAGCCATGTTCATGGATGAGATCAAGTCCCGCGTCATGGATGGCGGCAAGCGTCTTTGCGCCCGATGAACCTGTCGTTCTCGCCAAGGATTTGCCCGTTGCCGTTCTTGCCTGTCTCAGGATACGAACGTATGATCGTTTCTATAAAAAATCCAGTCCGGGGTAATGGCTGTGGCGGTTCTGAAGACAAGCATCAATACGCGCGATGCCCGTTTCCGGGAGAATGCGGAAGCGATGGCGCGGCTCACCACGGCGCTGCAGAAGGAGAGGGTGAAGGCTGCCCTTGGCGGCGATGAGCGCTCGCGCGAGCGGCATGTATCGCGCGGCAAAATGCTGCCTCGCGAGCGGGTCTATGGCCTGATTGACCCGGGTACGCCCTTTCTTGAACTTTCTCCTATGGCTGCGCACGGCATGTATGGCGAGCCGATCAATGCGGCGGGCATCATCACCGGCATCGGCCGCGTCGCGGGGCAGGAATGTGTCATTGTCTGTAATGACGCGACGATCAAGGGCGGCACCTATTATCCCGTCACGGTGAAGAAGCATCTCCGCGCGCAGGAAGTGGCGCTCGAAAACAATCTGCCTTGCTTCTATCTCGTGGACTCAGGCGGCGCGAACCTGCCGAACCAGGCAGAAATCTTTCCGGACCGCGAACATTTCGGCCGCATCTTCTACAATCAGGCGCGCATGTCCGCGAAGGGCATTCCGCAGATTGCCATTGTAATGGGTTCCTGCACGGCGGGCGGCGCCTATGTGCCTGCCATGTCGGACGAGACGGTGATCGTGCGCAAGCAGGGCACGAACTTACTCGGTGGGCCGCCGATTGTGAAAGCGGCGACGGGCGAGGTGGTATCGGCGGAAGATCTCGGTGGGGCGGATGTTCATTCGCGCAAATCCGGCGTGACCGATCACTATGCGATGGATGATGCCCATGCGCTTGCCATAGCGCGGCAGATTGCGGGCACGCTAAATCGCAAGAAGCAAATTGCTGTTCCGCTCGCAGAGCCGCGCGCACCGCTTTACGACGCGGCCGAGCTTGATGGCGTGGTGCCGCATTCGCTTTCCATCCAGTATGATGTGCGCAAGGTGATTGCGCGGCTGGTGGACGGGTCGGAGTTTGACGAGTTCAAGAAGCTCTACGGCACAACGCTTGTTTGCGGTTTCGCTCACATTCACGGGCTTCCCGTCGGCATCGTTGCGAATAATGGCATTCTCTTTTCGGAATCTGCGCTTAAGGGGGCGCATTTCATCGAGCTGTGCTGCCAGCGGAAGATTCCGCTTCTCTTCCTTCAGAATATTGCGGGCTTCATGGTGGGTCGCGAGTATGAAACGGGCGGTATTGCCAAGGATGGCGCGAAGCTCGTAACGGCGGTGGCGTCTGCCAATGTGCCGAAGGTGACGCTCATAATCGGCGGTTCTTATGGTGCGGGGAATTACGGCATGTGCGGGCGCGCCTATAGTCCGCGCTTCCTTTTCACCTGGCCCAATGCGCGCATTTCAGTGATGGGTGGCGAGCAGGCGGCCAGTGTGCTGGCGACCGTGCATCGCGATGCGGAGAAGTGGACGCCGGAAGAAGCCGATGCCTTCAAGGCCCCGATCCGCGCGCAATATGAGGAAGAGGGGCATCCCTATTTCGCCACGGCCCGGCTCTGGGATGATGGCATCATCACGCCATCTGAAACACGCCGCGTCCTCGCGCTCGCTTTTTCCGCCACGCTCAACGCACCCATACCGGAGACGCAGTTCGGCGTCTTCCGCATGTGAGGGGCCATATGTTCAAATCCCTTCTGATTGCCAATCGCGGCGAGATTGCCGTTCGCATCATTCGCACGGCGCGGCGCATGGGGCTTCGGACCATTGCGGTCTATTCCGATGCCGATGCCAATGCGCTTCATGTGGCGGAGGCCGATGAGGCCTATCGCATAGGCCCTGAACCTGCGGCGGAGAGCTATTTGCGGGCGGATGCTATTCTTGACGCCTGTGCGCGCTCCGGCGCGGAGGCGGTGCATCCGGGTTATGGCTTTCTCTCCGAGAATGCGGGCTTCGCGGATGCTTGTGAAAAGGCGGGCCTCACCTTTGTCGGCCCGACGCCCGATGCCATTCGCGCGATGGGGTTGAAGGATGCGGCGAAAGCCTTGATGGAAAAGGCCGGTGTTCCGGTCGTGCCGGGCTATCATGGCGATAGTCAGGAGGCTGACTTTCTTGCCGGTCAGGCTGAAGCGATCGGCTATCCCGTGCTCATCAAGGCGGTTGCGGGTGGCGGCGGCAAGGGTATGCGCCTTGTGGATGATCCGGCAGATTTCGCCAAGGCGCTTGCGAGTGCGCAGCGGGAGGCGGGTGCTGCCTTTGGCGATGAGCGCGTGCTGGTCGAGAAATATGTGGCGCGGCCGCGCCATATTGAAATTCAGGTCTTTGCGGACGGGAAGGGGCAGGCTGTCTCGCTTTATGAGCGGGATTGCTCCTTGCAGCGCCGGCACCAAAAGGTGATCGAGGAAGCGCCGGCACCGGGCATGCCGCCTGACATGCGCAAGGCGATGGGCGAGGCAGCTGTCGCGGCGGCCAAGGCCATTGGCTATCGCGGGGCGGGTACGGTCGAGTTCATCGCGGATGCGAGTGACGGGCTGAGGCCTGATGGTTTCTGGTTCATGGAAATGAACACGCGGTTGCAGGTCGAGCATCCGGTGACGGAAGCGATTACCGGGCTCGATCTCGTCGAGTGGCAGTTGCGCGTTGCCGCGGGTGAAGCGCTGCCGCTCACGCAGGATGAGATTCCCCTCAAGGGCCATGCGGTTGAAGTGCGGCTTTATGCGGAAGACCCGGCGAAGAGTTTTTTCCCTTCGACCGGCAAGCTCCTTCGCCTGCGGATGCCAGGCGACATAGCGCATATCCGCACCGATATGGGTGTGCGGGAAGGCGATGAAGTCACCATGTTCTATGACCCGATGATCGGCAAGATCATCGCGCATGGCGAAACGCGCGATGCGGCGCTTCGCAGGCTGAAAGGCTTTCTCACGCGCATGGAAGTAGCGGGGCCGAAGACCAATCTCGGCTTCCTCGTGGCGACAGTCGGCCATGATGCCTTTTTGAAGGGCGATATTGATACTGGCTTCATTGACCGTCACATCGCTGATCTGGTGCCGGCATCGGACCTGTCGGCGCGGGTGCTTGCTCTTGGTGCGGCAGCCCATCTTCTGCTGAGAGAAGCGGCCATCCGGCGCGCGCAAAGCGAAACAGCCGAACCGCACTCGCCCTGGGCAGCGGCGGATGCATGGGGGCTTGGCGGGCCGCGAAGCGAGACGCTGAAGTTCAATGCAAGGGGAGAGGCGGTTGCGCTCACCGTCACGCCGCAAGGCGAGGGTTGGCGTATTTCCGGCGCGAGCGAGAATGACATTCTCGTCTCCGCCACTCTGGGTGATGATAGCTTTCTTCGCGCCACGGTGGATGGTGTGCGGATATCGGCCGCCTGTGTCGCGCGCGGGAAAGGGCACATACTCATCCATGAAGGCATTGCGACCGAGTTCGAGGTTGCGGACCCTCTTGATGTGGATGTTGTTTCCGATGGCGAGGCGGGTGCGCTCAAGGCACCCATGCCGGGCAAGATTGTGCAGGTTCTGGCAGAAGCGGGTGCCAGAGTGCGCCGGGGTGCCGCGCTCATCGTCATGGAAGCGATGAAGATGGAACAGACGCTCGTGGCGGGCGCTGATAGTATTGTGGCTGCGGTTCACGCGGCACCGGGCGATCAGGTGGAGGCGGGCGCGGTGCTTGTTTCCTTTGATGAGGCATCGGATTGACGGTTCATCTCATCAAGCTCTGCGTTGGCGCTGATGATATTGCAGACCTTGCCGGATGGCAGGCCGAGCGGCTTGCCGAGATGAAGCGTCGGGGTGAGCCGCAAGTGCTTGCCCATGTAACGCGCATGACGCCGAAGCGCGCGGATGAACTGCTGGACGGTGGTTCGCTTTATTGGGTGATGAAGGGTGTCATCCGCTGCCGCCAAAGGCTCATCGGTATTGAGCAATTCACGGATGGCGAGGGGATCGGGCGCTGCCGTCTCATTCTCGATCATGAGATCGTGCCGACGCGGCGGCAGGAACGACGCCCCTTTCAGGGATGGCGCTATCTCGATGCGAAAGACGCGCCCGCCGATGTGAAGCGTGGCGAGGCGGATGACGAGATGCCGGAAGAAATGCGCCGCGAACTCGAAGAGCTCGGGCTGCTCTAGACCGGCATATTGTCGATAAGACGTGTCTTGCCGATCTTTGCGGCGACGAGAATGCGTGCTTCGCTTGTGGGCCGGTCTTCGGGATAGGCGGCAAGCGAGGCGGCGTCGCGGATTTCCAGATAGTCGAGCTTGTCGAAGCCAAGGGCGAGGATTCGCTTGGCTCCCTC
>NZ_JBATWS010000229.1:0-5114 GCF_049672805.1 Parvibaculum sp. | reverse complement strand
GTTAGAACCGGGTCCGGTCTTGCGGCCCTTCGTGTGATGCTCAGGGCTACTGTTGCCGGGGCTGCGCGTCAGCGCCGGCTGCCTGCCGCTCCGCGCCCACTTCCACCGGATTGACCACCACGCCCGGACGCAGCTTCTGCAATCCTGCAACTACAACGCGGTCCCCGGCCTTCAGCCCTTCCGTCACCAACCATTTGTCGCCAATGGCGCGTATCGCCATGACGGGCTGCTGCATTACCTTGTTGTCTTCACCCACAAGCCAGACACTTCCCTTGCCATCCGGTGTGCGTGTTACGCCCTGCTGCGGAACGAGAATGGCGTTTTCCAGAACGCCCTGCTTCACGATGGCCCGCACGAAAAGACCGGGCAGCAATTCACCATCGGGATTGGGGAAGATCGCTCGAAGCTGGACCATGCTCGTATCGGGCGCAACGGTGACGCCGGAGAATTGAAGTTCGCCGGTACCGCCATATTGTTCCTCGCTGCCTTCCAGCTTCAGCGTGACGGGCGCCTTGCCATCCTTCGCGCCCTGAATGCGGCCTTCCGCCATTGCCCGCTTGAGCCGCATGAGATCGGAAGCGGATTGGGTGAGGTCCACATAGATCGGATCAAGCTGTGTGACGGTCGCGAGTTCCGTCGCCTGATTTGCCGTGACAAGTGCGCCTTCCGTGACCGACGAACGGCTGATGAAGCCCGAGATCGGGGAAAGCACTCTCGTATAGGCAAGGTTGGTCTCGGCCGTTGCGAGATTGGCCTTTGCGGTTGCCACATCTGCTGAACTCTGCGTGAGGGTGGCCATCACGTCGTCATATTCCTGCTTGCTCACCGCATTCACGGCAACAAGCTCCTTGTAGCGCGCGGCGCGGGCGCGCTCGGCCCGTTCATTGGCGACCGCCTTGTCGAGTGCCGCTTTGGCCGCATCAAAATTTGCCTGATAGAGCGCCGGGTCGATCTGATAGAGCTGCTGCCCCTCATCCACCTTTGCGCCTTCTTCAAAAAGCCGCTTCTGGACGATGCCACTCACCTGTGGACGAATCTCCGCCACGCGAAACGCAGAAGTGCGGCCCGAAAGCTCCGTCGTCACTTCGAGCTGTTCCGGCTTCACCGTGACAATGCTTACTTCGGCAGGTGGTGGCCCCGCCTGCTCCTCGCCGCTGTCACATCCCGCAAGGCCTATCGCCGCCGTAAGGAACAACGCGAACCCAACAATCACTCCGCCACGCATCCTGGCTCCTATCAAACTCGCAAAAGAAAGCCGTCCCGGTGCGCTGAGGAGGGGAAACAGGCGCAATGGCGAGGGGAACCATTACCGGGACGGCATCATGTGTAATGTATATTACATTACACGCATTGTAATCATTTTTATCACTTAAGCGCCACTGGCTGAAAATCAATCGCAAATCGACCGTGAAGGTGATTTTTCCGCAAGGGAATCTTGAGGTTATGTGCGATTTCGGGATGCCTGCTGCCTCTTGCTTGCATGGCGGCCCAAAGCAGCGAGAATGCCCGCGCCGAAAGAGGAGAAAACAACATGGTTCGGCTGTCAGAAGACCCCACCGGAGGCTCCCCGCATGTCCACTGCCCGCCTGTTCGAACCGCTCACCCTCGCCCGTGGGCCTGCCCTGAAGAACCGCTTCATGCTGGCGCCGCTCACCAATCTGCAAAGCCATGCGGATGGGCGCCTGTCGGATGACGAATATCGCTGGCTCACCATGCGGGCCGAAGGCGGCTTCGGGCTGACTATGACGTGCGCCGCCCATGTGCAGGCGCGCGGTCAGGGCTTTCCCGGTCAGCTTGGCATTTTCAGCGACGACCACCTCGAAGGGCTGACCCGTCTTGCAAGCGGCATCAAAGCCCATGGGTCCGTCTCTTCCGTTCAGCTTCATCATGGCGGCAACCGCGCGCTGAAGGATGTCGTGACGGATATTGTCTGCCCTTCCGATGATCCCGAGACCGGCGCTCGCGCGCTCACGCTCAAGGAGGTGGAGGAATTGCGCGATGATTTCATCGCGGCGGCAAAGCGTGCGGAGAAAGCAGGCTTTGATGGCGTCGAAGTGCATGGCGCGCATGGCTACATCCTGTTGCAGTTCCTCTCACCCAAATTCAACCGGCGCGATGACCGCTATGGCGGCAGCCTTGAAAACCGCGCGCGCCTCGTATTCGAGATCATTGACGGCATTCGTGCGGAATGCCGGCCCGATTTCCAGATCGGCCTGCGCCTCTCGCCCGAACGCTTCGGTGTTCAGCTAGATGAGATGCGGGACGTGGCCGCCGAAGCCATGCGGCGCAGCCAGATCGATTATCTCGACATGTCGCTCTGGGACTATGCGAAGGAACCTGCGGACGAAGCCTTCAAGGGGCGTCGGCTGATGGACTATTTCTCGGATCTTGACCGGGGCAATGTGCGGCTCGGTGCGGCGGGCAAGATCATGAGCGCGCAGGATGCGGTGAATGTCATTGAGGCGGGCTATGACTATGTGCTGATTGGACGGGGCGCGATCCTCGCGCATGACTTCCCGGAACAGGTGCGGCGCAATCCGAACTATCAGTCGCCATCCCTGCCCGTTTCGTCCGAACATCTTCGCAAGGAGGGGCTCGGGCCAGCCTTCATCAAATATATGAGCACATGGGAAGGCTTCGTCCGCGACTGAACCACATCAGAAAAAATATCCGTGCCCGCCTGATACCGCACCAAGAATGGTGATGGCGGCGAGCGCGAGCAGCACGCGATGCCCGCGAATGACGAGCGCGAAAGTGCCTGCGGCGTCGCGTGCGGCACGGCGGCGAAACCATTCATGCAGGAAGAGCGGTTCTGCAACAAACAGCACGAAGGTGAAGAGCGCCCACACGGCAACCATGGCATGCATCCACCACCAGGCAGGTTCGGCAAAGCGATACCAGCCGTCGAGTTCCCATGTCATGTAGAAACCTGTCAGACCTGCCAGCGTGACAGAGGCTTTCGCCTGCGAGGAGAAGCGCCCTTCGATTTCCTCGAAAAGGGCGGCGCGGCGCTCCGGCTCTGAAAAGCGCGCAACAGCAGGCAGCAGGACAAGTGTGACGAGCGAGACACCTCCGATCCAGTGAACAATGGCGAGGACGTGAAGAGCGCGGGCTATGGCGATGCCGTCCATGACAAGCCTCTTTCTCCTGAGCCTGCGCTTCCCTCATGCAAGGGCGTAAAAAATGCCCGCAGGGTGATGAGCGCGTGCAATGCTCACGATGAAAAGAAAGACGAGAAGCCCCGCTCCCCAGAATGCGGCGAGTCTGCCCCTCGTCTCCGAGAAACGAAATGCCGAGATGCCAAGCACCACATAGACGATGAGTAACAGAACCTTCGTCGTCAGCCAGTGATCGATGAATGGATATTGCTGCACGATCGTCATCAGCATCAGTGCGGCGGTGAGCAGCACCGTATCGATGGTGTAGCTGGTGAGTTTCACCGGCATGGACATGGCGATCCGGGCGGGCGCCTTCTCCCGGCCCCAGAGAAGCGCAAGGCCACGCAGGAAGAACAGCGCCCCGCTCGCAACGACACTCCAGATATGGACAAGCCGGATCTCGGCATAGAATTCGATCATCCGGCTTGCTCACTCATTTGCAGTTGCCCCAGCTTCCTAGTCGCCCGCGCGGGCACCGAGGCGCTTTTCCTTTTCTTGGGCAGCAGGCACGTCCTTTTCGTTTTTCGGGAAGAGCCAGAGCCCTGCCACGAAGACGAGAAGTGCCAGCGCGCCGATCGAGAAGATCGTATCGCCCGGCACCCGCATCCAGACCAGGAGATCCACTAAGGGCTGCTGCATGAACTCTGCCGACCGGGCATACCAGTAGCCATGCTCAAGCGAGGCGAAGAGCTGCAATGTACCAAGCGGCAGCAATGTCAACAGCGCCATCAGCGCAAGACCCGCATTGAGGCACCAGAATGCCGTCTTGAGAAAGCCCTCATGCCAGGCAAGCTCCGGCTTCATGCCTCTGAGGCAGAAGAGCACAAGGCCGATGCCGAGCATGCCATACACACCAAAAAGCGCGGTGTGGCCATGCAGCGGCGTGAGGTTCAGTCCCTGCATGTAATAAAGCGAGAGCGGCGGGTTGATGAGGAAGCCGAAGAGACCCGCCCCCACAAGGTTCCAGAAAGCGACTGCGATGAAGAACATGACCGGCCAGCGATAGCGCCGCATCCAGGGTGTCGACCCGCTCAGGCGGTAATTCTGGTAGGCCTCGAACCCGATATAGGCGAGCGGCACCACTTCAAGCGCGGAGAAGCTTGCCCCGAGCGCCAGCACCGGCGTCGGCGAACCGACGAAGTAAAGGTGATGCAAGGTGCCGATCACGCCACCCGCCATAAAAATGATGGTTGCAAAGAGGACCGCGACCGTTGCCGTCTGCGCTCGCAGCAAGCCGAGCCGCGTGAAGAGAAAGGCGATCACGGCTGTTGCAAAGACTTCAAAGAAGCCTTCCACCCAGAGATGCACGAGCCACCAGCGCCAGTATTCCACCATGGAGATATGTGTGTGCTCGCCCCACATCAGCGCCGCCGCGAAAAACAGGCCAATGGCGACAGTGGAGAGAAACAGCAGGCCGATGATGGAACGCGTTTCGGATTTCTGCGTCAGCACCGGCCATAGTGCACGGCCAACAAGGGTGAGCCACAGCAAGAGGCCGATGAAAAGGAACCACTGCCAGAAGCGGCCCATATCGGCATATTCCCAGCCCTGATGCCCGAACCAGAAATTATGCTCAAGCCCGAGCTTCTGCATGACAGCAAACCACTGTCCCGCGAAAGAGCCGACCACGATGACGAGAAGGCAGAGCCAGAGCAGATTCACGCCGAGGCGCTGGAACGGAGGTTCGTAGCCGGAAGCAGCCGGCCCGATATAAAGCCCGGTGCCGAGCCAGGCGACCGCGATCCACAGCACGGCAAGCTGTGTATGCCATGTCCGGGTGATGGCGTAAGGCAGAACCTCCGCCATTTCGTATCCATAGACGAGCTGGCCTTCCACCTGATAATGCGCGGTGATTGCGCCGAGCAATATCTGCACGAGAAAGAGCGCGAGCAGCACCCAGAAATATTTCGCAGTTGCCAGCATGGAAGGCGTCACCTTCACAGCCAGCATCGGGTC
>NZ_JBATWS010000228.1:0-3341 GCF_049672805.1 Parvibaculum sp. | reverse complement strand
GCTTCCACCGTCATGGTGTTGAGGTCGGAAATTGTCAGGATTGTCGGCGCGGTCTGGTTTGCGTTCAGCGTCTGGCCCTGAAGGGCGGCCTGCGCAGTCACGGTGCCGCTCATCGGCGCATAGATTTTCGCATAGCCGAGATTGACCTCACCGCCTTCAACGGTGGATTTCTGCTGTGCGATCTGCGCCTTCAAGGCCTCAATGGTCGCCTGTGTCGTCTTCACCACCGTCTCGCTCGTGTCCAGTTCATCGCGGCTGACGGCATCGATCTTGGCGAGTTCGAGATTGCGGGCATATTGGCGGCGGGCGAGGGTGAGCTGCGCCTGCGAACCGGCCAGTTCGGACTCAAGCTGGGTCAGCCGCGCGCGGGCGGCGGCGACTTCCGTTTCATAGGTGCGCGCGTCAATCTCCGCGAGGAGGTCGCCTTCCTGCACCTCATCGCCCACTTCCACATGGATGAATTTGAGCTGGCCGGAAATTTGCGCGCCCACATCGACATAGTTTTTCGGCTGGAGCGAGCCAAGGGCGGTGACGGTGCGCTCGATATTGCCGCGTGTGACGGTCGCGGTGCGATAGGTTACGCTCTCGCCACCAAAGAAGAGGCCCGAAAAGGCCCACCAGAGCAGGAGCACGGCAAGACCCAGCCCGCCCCAGCGTATCACTGGGGGGAGGCTGCGCCATTTTTCCAGAAAGCGCGCCAGAAACCCCGGCCCGCTCATCCCGTCTTTTGCCGTCTCGCTCTCATAGCCCATGCTTTTGAAGCCTCTTCAGCGCGTCCTTCGCTCTATATAACGGAGAAACCCGCCCGATCCGTCGCAAGATTCAACAGATCGCGCAAAGGGACACGCTGAGAGGGGCAGGCTCAGGAAACCCGAACCATCCGCTTGCCCACATTTTCGCCCGCCAGAAGGCCGATCAGGGCTTTGGGCGTGTTTTCAAGGCCGTCCAGGATGTCCTCTTTCACCTTCAACTGGCCGGAAGCCACCCAGCCTTGAAGGTCTTCCAGCGCCTTGTCGTGCTTGTCAGCATAATCCATGACGATGAAGCCCTGCATGGTGAGGCGCTTCACAACGACAAGGCCGGGGATACCGCGCGGACCATGTGCAGGCGGCGCGCCATCATATTGCGACACGGCCCCGCAACAGGCGATGCGTCCGTAATTATTCATGCCGAACAGCACGGCTTCCAGAATGTCGCCGCCCACATTGTCGAAATAGACGTCAATGCCATTCGGCGCGGCCTTGCGGAGTGCCTTGCCCACCGGCTCGGCCTTGTAGTCGATGGCGGCATTGAAGCCGAGTTCCTCGGTGAGGAGCTTGCACTTCGTCTCACCTCCCGCGATGCCGATGACATGGCAGCCCTTGATCCGGGCAATCTGCCCGACAATCGAGCCAACGGAGCCGGCTGCCGCAGAAACGACTACCGTATCGCCTTCTTTCGGCTTGCCCACTTCAAGAAGGCCGAAATAGGCGGTCAGCCCGGCAATCCCATAAACGCTGAGCAGGTGGGAGAGAGGCTCCATGCGCGGCAGCTTCTGCGCGGTCCGTGCAGGCACGGCAGCATAGTCCTGCCACCCCGTATCGGCGAAGACGATATCCCCCTTCGAAAAGCCCGGCGCTTTCGATTCCACCACTTCCGAGATCGAGCCGCCCGCCATTACTGTGCCCGCTTCCACGGCGGAGCGGTAGGTAGCGCCCTGCATCCAGGCGCGATTGGCGGCATCGAGCGAGATCAGCTTTGTGCGCAGCAGAAGCTCGCCATCCTTCACCTCGGGTATTTTGCCGTCAGGGGAGAAGCGGAAATGGCTTTCGGCAAGTTTCCCCTGCGGGGTTTCGGTCAGCAGAACCTGTCTGTTCACTGTCATGGGGCTTTTCCTCCCGGTCGGCGTTATTGTTGAGACGAGCCTAGCTGGCCTGTCTTCGGCATGCATCCGCAAATCCGGTGCCTATTCTATTGTGGGGGCGGGCCGCAGCCATTAAAACCGGCGTGGCTGTGGTTCTCGTCTGTTCGGGGACTAAGCATCTGCCACTCCTTGTGAAACGCCCGCGTGCGACCCGATCAGGTGACATGACAAACAAGCTCCGCATCGCTCTCGCCCAGTTGAACCCGGTCGTCGGGGATATCGCCGGCAACCTCGAAAAAGCCCTCGATGCACGCCGCAAGGCAGCTTCTGAGGGGGCAGACCTCGTGGTGCTCTCGGAGCTTTTCCTGACCGGCTACCCGCCGGAAGACCTCGTTCTCAAGGGTGCGTTCCAGCGTGCCGCGCAGGCCGCCGCGATGGAGCTTGCCAGCGAAACAGGAGATGGCGGCCCCGCCATATTGATCGGCTGCCCCTGGGTCACTGATGACGGCAAGCTCTTCAACACCGTGCTCTATCTCGACAAGGGCGAGGTGCAGGGCTACCGCGCCAAGGTGCATCTGCCGAATTATTCCGTCTTTGATGAGCCGCGCGTCTTTGATGAAGGGCCGATGCCTGGCCCCTTCGATATTCGCGGCGTGCGCATCGGCGTTCCCATCTGCGAGGATATCTGGTTCCCCGATGTGGTGGAGTGTCTGGAGGAATCGGGTGCCGAAATCCTGCTGGTCACGAATGGCTCGCCTTATGACTTCAACAAGTTCAATGCGCGGATGCAGCTTGCCGTCTCGCGCGTGCGGGAAAGTGGCCTGCCGCTCGCCTATGTGAACCAGTTCGGCGGGCAGGATGAACTCGTCTTTGACGGCGCATCCTTCGTGCTCAACGCGGACTTGTCGCTCGCCGTGCAGATGCCTGCCTGGGAGGAACGGATCGCCATTACCGACTGGACGCGCACCGACAAGGGTTGGGCCTGCGAAGAGGGCGAACGCGCGCGCATCGAAGAAGATGATGAAGCGCTCTACCTCGCCGTGGTGCAGGGACTGCGCGACTATGTTGAGAAGAACCGCTTTCCCGGCGTGGTGCTCGGCCTTTCAGGCGGCATCGACAGCGCGCTTGTGGCAGCGATCGCCGCGGATGCGCTGGGGCCGGAGCGGGTTCATTGCGTGATGCTGCCCTACCGCTACACATCGTCAGAAAGCGTTGAGGATGCAGAAGCCTGTGCCAATCTCCTCGGCACACGCTATGACATCGTGCCGATTGAAAAGCCGGTTGCGGGCTTTACCGAAGTGCTGGAAAAGCTCTTTGAAAACACACAGACCGACACGACAGAAGAAAATCTCCAGTCCCGCACGCGCGGCGTCATTCTCATGGCGATCTCCAACAAGTTTGGCTCCATGCTGCTGACAACCGGTAACAAGTCGGAAGTCTCTGCGGGCTACGCCACGCTTTATGGCGACATGAATGGCGGCTTCAATCCGATTAAGGA
>NZ_JBATWS010000227.1:0-2860 GCF_049672805.1 Parvibaculum sp. | reverse complement strand
GACATGGTGCCCGCCGAGTTTGCGGCCGAGCTTTCCGAGCTCCAGTCTTCCGCACCGCCCATGGGCTGGCCTTTTGTCAAGCGGAGGATGCGGGCGGAGCTTGGAGCGGGCTGGGAGAAGCGCTTTTCTTCCTTCGAGAAAGAGGCAGCGGCTGCGGCCTCTCTCGGGCAGGTGCATCGTGCGACATCTCTTGAGGACGAGCGGCTTGCGGTGAAGCTGCAATATCCCGATATGCAGTCAGCGGTTGATGCCGACCTGAAGCAGCTTTCGCTCATTTTCTCCATTCACCGGCGCATGGACCGCGCCATCAATACGCGCGAAATCCAGGCAGAGATTGCAGAGCGGCTGCATGAAGAACTCGATTATCGCCGCGAGGCAGCACATATCCGTCTCTATGCAGAGATATTCCGCGATGAGCCGCGCATCGCGGTGCCGAAGGTATTCAGTGAACTGAGCACGGGCCGCCTGCTCACCATGAGCTGGCTTGACGGCGCACCGATCCTTGGCTTTCGCGACCATGCGCTCGACATCCGCAACCGCATTGCTGAGACCATGTTTATCGCGTGGTGGCGACCCTTTTCGCGCTACGGCGTTATTCATGGTGACCCGCACCTTGGCAATTATTCTGTGCGGGAGGGCAGGACGGTGGATGAATGGGGCATCAATCTGCTTGATTACGGATGTATCCGCATTTTCCCGCCCGCTTTCGTTGCGGGGGTGGTCGAGCTTTATCATGCGCTTGAAACGGATGACCGTGATCGCGCAGCGGCGGCCTATGAGAATTGGGGGTTCCGCGATCTCTCCTCCGAACTGATAGACGTGCTGAATGTCTGGGCCCGCTTCATCTATGCGCCGATGCTTGATGATCGCGTGCGTTCGGTCGCAGACGGGATCAAGCCGGGCGAGTATGGGCGGAAGGAAGCCTTCGGCGTTCACAAGCGCCTGCGGGAGCTCGGGCCTGTGACGCCGCCGCGCGAATTCGTGTTCATGGACCGCGCTGCCATCGGCCTTGGATCCGTTTTTTTGCATCTCGGAGCGGAACTGAACTTCCATCGCCTGTTCAATGAGGCGATCGAGAAGTTCGATATGCAGGAACTCGACAAGCGCCAGAAAGCCGCGCTAAAGAAGGCGGGCGTGCCGCCGGTTTCCTGAGCGGCTTCCTTCTCTTTGCCTTTGTAAAGTATGGAGTATCGGGCGATGACGGACGACCTCCTTGAGGAAAATGCAATTTCCCTGCCCGAGGGCTACCAGCTTCTCAACTGGTTCAGCGGCTTCGGGCGGCAGATCGGGCCGCTCTATGAGCGTATCGAAGCGGATGGACGTTATTCGCGCGCCTTTCTCGTTCAGGAACATCACACCAATGGCATGAATAATTGTCATGGCGGTATGCTGATGGCATTCGCGGATATGGCGTTTGGTCATGCCATCACCATGTCGGTGCATCGCTACTGGGTGACGGTTCGGCTGCTGACGGATTTCCTGTCCGGTGCGAAGGTCGGTGAATGGGTTGAGGGGACGGGCGAATTGATCGGCCAGGAAGATGATTTCTACACGGTGAAGGGCCGCATCTGGTGCGGCGACCGCACCATCATGACAGGCACCGGCGTCTTCAAGGCGCTGGGTGAACGGCCCGCGAAGTGAGCGCAGCGGAAGGCGGTTTCAATCTCGCTCCGGGCGATGAGGAAGGGCCTTCCGTCACGGCTGCCCCGGCATGGTTCACCCGCGCCATTGCGGTTGAGCCGGAAAGCCGCTTTGTCGATGTCGGCGGCGTCAAGGTTCACTATCTCCATTGGGGCGACCGGTCGAAGCCGGGCCTTCTTCTCGTTCACGGCAACGGGGCGCATGCGCGCTGGTGGTCATTCGTTGCGCCGTTTCTTGCGCGGGAATATTCCGTCGCCGCCATCGACATTACCGGCATGGGGGATAGCGGCTGGCATGAGCGCTATACCATCGAGGCCTTTGCCGAAGAGCAGATGGCCGTTTGCGAGGATGCCGGTTTCTTTGCGGGCGATGAGCCGCCCATCATTGTCGGTCACTCCTTTGGCGGCTTTATCACCATTCTGACAGGCGCACTTTATGGCGAGCGGCTGGCAGGCACGGTGATCGTGGACAGCCCCGTCAATCCGCCGGACCGGCCGGGCGGGCCGCCTGACCGCAAATTCCGTCCCCACCGCATCTACCCGACACTTGAAGCAGCGATGGAACGTTTCCGCCTGGCGCCGCCACAGCCCTGCGAGAACCGCTATATCGTTGATTATATCGCGCGACACTCGCTGAAGAGGGTGGAGACACCGGAAGGCGGGGAGGGGTGGACGTGGAAGTTTGATCCCGCCATCTGGCAGCGTTTCGACATTGGCGATATGGGCGCGCGCCTTGCCGAGACGCGCTGCCGCATTGCCATCATGCGGGGAGAGTTTTCCGTGCTGCTGCCGGCCGAGATCGGGGAATATATGTTCAATCTGCTGGGTCGGTACGCGCCCGTGATCGAGATCCCGCAGGCGCGCCATCATGTGATGCTTGACCAGCCGCTTGCCTTTGTGGCGGCGCTGCGCGCGCTTCTGGCTGACTGGGATCATTCGGCTCCTTCGCGCAAGGTCATCAAGGGGTCGCTGCCGTCACCCTTTGGCGGCTGAGAAAAGCGCAGTACAGATATGCAATCCGCATGAGCGGAATTGCACAGTTTCTTCCGGTATTTAGCGTGTACCAACGGGCAAGCGATGCTTGCCGAGGGCGGATCGTTTGCTATAGTCCCGCTCGCTCAAAAGAGCTTAACAAATAGGCAGTAAAGCGGGCGAGGTAACATGGCTGGACTTCCGGAAGGCTGGGGCAAGGAAATGGATGCCGAAGAGCATCTCGGCAC
>NZ_JBATWS010000226.1:0-8947 GCF_049672805.1 Parvibaculum sp. | reverse complement strand
CATCGACGCGCTCTGGTCGCGCGGCATTGAATGGCTGAAGGCAGCGGGTGCGACAGTCACCGAGGTGAGCCTGCCTCACACGAAATATGCGCTGCCGACCTATTACATCGTTGCTCCTGCGGAGTGTTCGTCCAACCTCGCGCGCTATGACGGCGTGCGCTATGGCCTGCGCGTCGAGGGGCGGGACATTACCGAGATGTATGAGAACACCCGGGCCGCCGGTTTCGGCCCCGAGGTGAGGCGGCGCGTGCTGATGGGCACCTATGTGCTCTCGGCGGGCTATTACGACGCCTATTACCTGAAGGCGCAGAAGGTGCGCACGCTCATTGCGCGCGATTTCACCGAAGCCTTTACCGATGTGGACGTATTGCTGACGCCGACTGCCCCTTCGGCGGCCTTCGGCCTTGGCGAGAAGACCGACGATTTGCTGTCCATGTATCTGAACGACGTTTTCACCGTGACGGTGAACCTTGCCGGCTTGCCGGGCATCTCCGTGCCTGCGGGACTTTCGGCGGAGGGGTTGCCGCTCGGTCTTCAGCTCATCGGGCGGCCGTTTGAAGAGGAAGTGCTGCTTCGCGCGGCGCGCGCCATTGAGGAAGCCGCCGAGTTTAATGCAGCACCGGACGCTTGGTGGAGGGCATGATGCAGATGCGCGAAGCACGCAAGGAAGACCTGATCCAGGGACAGACGGGCGATTGGGAAATCGTTCTCGGGCTTGAGGTTCACGCGCAGGTCTCGTCAAAGGCCAAGCTGTTCTCCGGTTCTTCCACCACGTTCGGGGCCGAGCAGAACACGCAGGTGAGCCTCGTTGATGCCGCCATGCCGGGCATGTTGCCCGTCATCAACCGCTTCTGCGTGGAGCAGGCGGTGCGCACGGGGCTTGGCCTCAAGGCGAAGATCAATCTGCGCTCCGTTTTTGACCGGAAGAACTATTTCTACCCCGATCTGCCGCAGGGCTATCAGATTTCGCAGTTCAAGCACCCGATCGTGGGTGAAGGGCAGGTCGTGCTCGACATGCCGGAGGGCCGCACCGTCGTGGTCGGCATCGAGCGGCTGCATCTGGAGCAGGATGCGGGTAAGAGCCTGCATGACCAGCACCCTTCCATGAGCTATGTCGATCTCAACCGCTCCGGCGTGGCGCTGATGGAGATTGTCTCGAAGCCGGATATGCGCTCGGCAGAGGAAGCGCGCGCCTATGTGACCAAGCTGCGCACCATTCTGCGCTATCTGGGCACGTGCGACGGCAACATGGAGGAGGGCAGCCTCCGCGCGGACGTAAACGTGTCGGTTCGCCGTGTGGGTGAGCCACTTGGCACGCGCTGCGAGATCAAGAATGTGAACTCGATCCGCTTCATCGGGCAGGCGATCGAGTATGAAGCCCGCCGCCAGATCGAAATTCTGGAAGATGGCGGCAAGATCGACCAGGAGACGCGGCTTTTCGACCCCAAGACAGGTGAAACACGCTCGATGCGCTCCAAGGAAGAGGCGCATGACTATCGCTACTTCCCTGATCCCGACCTTTTGCCGCTCGAAATCACTCAGGAATGGGTGGATGAGATCAAGGCGTCGCTGCCGGAGCTGCCTGACGACAAGAAGGCGCGTCTGATGCGGGAGTATGGTCTGTCATCCTATGACGCGACCGTTCTCGTGGGGGAAGCAGCGCGCGCAGACTTCTTCGAAGAGGTCGCCAAGGGGCGCGATGCGAAGCTCGCGGCGAACTGGGTGACGGGCGATTTCTTCGGTGCGTTGAACCGCGAAGGACACTCCATCGAGGACACTCCGGTGACCGCGAAGCAGCTCGGAGAGCTCATTGACCTCATCTCTGACGGGACGATCTCGGGGCGAATCGCGAAGGAGGTTTTTGATTCGATGTACAAAACCGGTCGCGACCCGGCAAAAATCGTCGAGGAAGAAGGCCTGCAGCAGGTAACGGATTTTGGGGCTATCGAGGCGGCGATTGACGCCGTCATCGCGGCAAATCCCGATAAAGTCGAGCAAACAAAAGTCAAGCCCCAACTTGCGGGCTGGTTTGTCGGTCAAGTCATGAAATCCACGTCTGGCAAGGCAAATCCGAGCGTCGTCAACGAAATCCTCGCGAAAAAATTGGGTCTATCGTCCGACGACTGACGAAATTTTCGGCCCCCCTGATGAACCGTTTGGTAACCACTTTCCCCGGAAAGTGGCGCGGACGCGTGTGCACAAATCTGTTGCAGCGAGTTGCCGAGCGCTTTTCACGCGCTCATAGTAATGGCGTGCGCGCCTGAGGGGTACGAGGGCGCTAGCAATGTGTGCGTTGCGAGTACACGGATTGTCGCCAAGTAAATGGCACATCAGGAGCTAGAGAAAATGGCTACCACCACGAAAACGAAAGCTAAGCCGAAGGCCGCTGCGGCCAAAAAACCTGCGGCGAAGAAGCCTGCGGCCAAGAAGACGGCCGCCAAGAAGACCGTGAAGAAGCTCGCCGCGACTAAGACCGCGACGAAGAAGGCGCCCGCCGCGAAGAAGACCGCGGCAAAGAAGCCTGCTGCCAAGAAGCCTGCCGCGAAGAAGGCTGCTGCCAAGAAGCCTGCGGCGAAGAAAGCTGTAGCGAAGAAGGCTGTAGCGAAGAAGCCGGCTGCCAAGAAGACGGCTGCCAAGAAGCCTGCGGCCAAAAAGACGGCCGCCAAGAAGCCGGCTGCAAAGAAGACAACGGCTCGCAAGCCCGCCGCCAAGAAGGCGACGGCTCGCAAGACGACCGCTCGCAAGCCTGCCGCCAAGAA
The DNA here is from genome assembly GCF_049672805.1 of Parvibaculum sp. Lineage (GTDB taxonomy): Bacteria > Pseudomonadota > Alphaproteobacteria > Parvibaculales > Parvibaculaceae > Parvibaculum. The sequence continues at coordinate 6,188 of NZ_JBATWS010000226.1, read as the reverse complement.
GGCGACGGCTCGCAAGACGACGACCGCTCGCAAGCCTGCTGCACGGCGCAAGCCCGCAGCTCGCACGAAGGCGGCCTGAGCAAGCGGAATGACCGATAAGCGCCGGCCAGCCACCGCCAGGGCAGCCCGGACGCGCAACTCGGCAGGGTCGAGCTCCGCATCAGCGCGGAGTGAGACCCACCCGATCGACTTCTACTATTGGCCAACGCCAAACGGGTGGAAGATTTCGATCATGCTGGAGGAGTGCGGGCTGCCTTATGTGGTGAGGCCGGTGAATATCGGAGTTGGCGACCAGTTCAAGCGATCCTTTCTGAAGATCGCGCCGAACAACAGGATGCCCGCCATCGTGGATCCGAAAGGGCCGGGCGGCAAACCGATCTCGATCTTCGAGTCGGGGGCTATCCTTCAATATCTCGGGCGCAAGACCGGCAGGTTTTATCCTGTCGGCGAGCGGGCGAGAGTTGAGGTTGACCAATGGCTGTTCTGGCAGATGGCTGGGCTTGGTCCGATGGCGGGCCAAGCCCATCACTTCCGTCAATACGCCCAGGACAAGATACCCTATGCAATCAAGCGGTATACCGACGAGGTGAACCGGCTCTATGGCGTGATGAACAAGCGCCTGAAGGACCGGGACTATCTTGCTGGACGCTACTCGATTGCAGATATGGCCTGCTGGGGCTGGATCGTACCCTATAAGAACCAGGGCCAGCGGCTTGACGATTTCCCATTCCTGAAGAACTGGTTTGAGCGGGTTGGTGCCCGTCCGGCCGTTCAGAGGGGATTTGCCCTCGGTCGCGAATGGCGCCGGGGCTCCATCGGTGACAAATCCAAGGAGGCCGAGAAGGCTCGCAAGATCCTCTTCGGACAACGCGCACAATAAGGCGGAGCGGGGCTTAAAACGGTCCGCCTGCTTATGCTAAGCTGCAGCGCCTTCGGAAACGAAGGCGCTGTTTGCCTTTTCAAAGCCGCGGGAGCCCCGGCATGCGCGCCTTCAGGTCTTTCTCTCTGCCCTCACTCAATGTCCTGTCGCTTGTTGCGGCTCTTGGCATCGTCTCGCTGCCCTTTGCGGCTCATGCGGAGACGGTGACGGGGACGGGCAGCCTCATCATGAAGGACGCCTACGGCACGCAGACCAAATGGGGCCGCTCGCTGGTGCTGCCGGAGAAGGGCAAGGTCGTCCGCGTCATGTATGGCAGCTACGGCTTTTCCATTCTCGACATGGAAGGCAACACGGTGGGGGACTATCTGGTGCCTGAACATGCGGTCGGGCAGGAGCTGGCCGCCGGTGAATACAGCATCGTTCCCTATGTCTGCGCGAAGCACCGCCATCACCATGTCGAAGTGACGGTCGAGTACTGATTTTCGCTCCGGCGATATCCCCTCTGTTCATCGCCACGCTCCCTCCCCATATGCGTCCTATCTGGCGGATTGCGCATGCGCTGTGCCGCTGTGCAAACTGGCCATCACTGTGCGCGAGGAGGGTGCGATGATCGATCTCTACACATGGACCACACCGAATGGCCGCAAGGTCTCCATCATGCTGGAAGAGGTGGGGCTTCCCTATGAGGTGCACCCGATCAATATTGGTAAGGGCGAGCAATTCGCGCCGGCATTTCTGAAGATCAGCCCGAACAATCGCATCCCCGCCATTGTTGATCGCGACGGCGATGGCGGCCCCGTCTCCCTTTTCGAAAGCGGGGCGATCCTGATCTATCTCGCGGAGAAGACGGGCAAGTTTCTCGCGCCCAAAGGCGAGCAGCGCGCCAAGGCGCTGGAATGGCTTATGTGGCAGATGGGCGGCATCGGCCCGATGCTCGGACAGGCCAATCATTTCATCAACGCCGCGCCGGAAAAGATTCCCTATGCCATTGATCGCTATGTGAACGAGGGCGTCCGGCTTTTGAAAGTGCTCGACAAGCGGCTCGGTGAAGCAGCCTTCATGGGCGGCGACTATTCCATCGCCGATATCGCGACCTATCCCTGGGTGAGCGCGGCGCTTCCCATGATCGAGAAGTCAAAGCCGGAGCTTGGTGGCGAGACGGCCAATGTGAAGCGCTGGCTTGAGGCCGTTGGCGCGCGCCCTGCGGTGCAGCGGGGCATGGCCATCCCGAAAGTTTGATCGCCGCCCCGGAAATATAAGTACGGGCAACGCGCGTTAACCATTTTTTCAGCGGGACTATGGAGAGTTGCAAGCGGGGATGGAGCACTTACTTCGTCGATTGGACAATTTGGACCAATGAGGATCAAGGGAGGAGCACATGGCTCGCATGCAGCTGGACACGCTCGCAAGGAGCGATCTTGCCGCGGAAGGCGGCAAGGGCGATGCGCTCTATAATCTGGGCTTGATGTATTCCACCGGCCGTGAGGTCGAGGTGGATCTCGTGACGGCGCATAAATGGTTCAACCTAGCCGCCATGAAGGGGTGCGAGGCGGCGCGTCACTGCCGGGCAGAACTTGCGGCCGAAATGACGGCGGCACAGGTGGCCGAAGCGCAGCGCCAGGCGCGCGAATGGCTTTCAACCCACTAACTGCCTGAAACCAAAAGACTTCTCTGGGCGGGGCCGTGGCTCCGCCTCGGTCTGGTGCCCGGTTGCGCGCCTTTCTCTGCGCCCGGCGCGATATTCGCTCCTGAAGCCTCATTTCACGGCGTCGACATGGAGCGAAAATGTTCTATGTTCCCGCCACTCATGAGGCCCTTTTCCGCGGCACACGCTACGGAAACCGCCTCGTGCATCCACCTGTTTCCCGGGAGTGGCCATGACTGAAGCGTCGCGCGAAGCTGACGATACCTCCGTCGAAGACCTGATCGAACTGCTCGACCTCGAGCGTATCGAGGAAAACCTGTATCGCGGACACAGCCCCGATGTGAGCTGGCAGCGCGTGTTTGGCGGCCAGGTGATCGGGCAGGCGCTCATGGCGGCTTATCGCACGGTGGAAGGGCGTCACTGCCATTCGCTGCATGCCTATTTCATCCGGCCCGGCGATCCGAAAGTGCCGATCGTCTATGAGGTGGACCGCTCGCGCGATGGCAAGAGCTTCACCACGCGCCGCGTCGTCGCCATTCAGCATGGCAAGCAGATATTCAATCTGGCCGCCTCGTTTCAGGTGCCGGAAACGGGCTTCGAGCATCAGGTGGACATGCCGAAAGTGCCGATGCCGGAAGAACTCGCCAGCGAGCGGGAACTGCGCAAGGTGGTTGCCGAAAAGCTGCCGCCCGAAATTGCGAAGCATTTTTCTCGGCCGCGCCCCATCGAAATCCGCCCGGTCAATCCGCAGGCCTATATCGATCCCGAACCTCTTGAGCCGGTGCAGCATGTCTGGTTCCGCGCGCGCAAGAGCGTGGGCGATGACATTCCGCTGCATCAGTGCATCGCGGCCTATGCGTCCGACATGACGCTGCTCGACACCTGCATCCGCCCGCATGGGGTGAGCTGGGTCTCAGGCAAGCTTCAGTCAGCGAGCCTCGATCATGCGATGTGGTTTCACGCGCCCTTCAGCACGGAGGACTGGCTGCTCTACACACAGGACAGCCCCAGCGCATCGGGCGCGCGCGGCTTTAACCGGGGCAGCATCTATACGCGGGAAGGCAAGCTCGTCGCTTCTGTCGCGCAGGAAGGTCTGATCCGCTATCACGGCACGCCGAAGGGCAAGGCCGGGGCCTGAGAGGGCGAGATTTACCGGATTTCCGGGGCCGGGCAGGATATTGGCCTTGAAGCGCCCCGGAATCTTGGGCATACACGGGAACGCTGGAGAGGTGGCCGAGTGGCTGAAGGCGGCGGTTTGCTAAACCGTTGTACAGTGTAAAGCTGTACCGTGGGTTCGAATCCCATCCTCTCCGCCATTTCCCGATATCAGCTGTCTGATCACCGAAAATGCTGCGGAAGCTCCATGCTGTCCGCAGCCTTTCCGTATGCGTTGCAGTTCAATGACGGCGTTTGCCGCGGAGGTGGTCTTCGCGGGATTGTTCGGCGCGGGAGGCGCCGATGGCGGTTTCGACGTTCTTGATTTCCTCCGGCGGGGGGAGCACGGCGGGCAGGCCGAGGGAGTCGATCCAGAGCTCCCGGGTCCAGCCCTTGGTGTGGTAGAGGTGGTGATCTTCTTCCTTCTCCACCTCTTCATAGGCCCTCTTCAGCACCTCGCCTGCGGGGCCGGATGTTTTCTCGGCGATGAGGCCGATCAATTCCCAGTTCATATGGTCTTTGGTTTCGGCGTGAACCACGCATTCGCCTGCGACCAGCTGCGCGGCATCGGGGTCGCCTGCGCTTTTCGCAAGTTCCATCGCCTGCACCAGTGAATTGCCGATATGGCTCACAACCTCGCGGCCCGCTGTCATCGTCTCGGGATTGAGTTCGAGTGCTTCGAAGACGCCGAGAAGAATGCGGTGATGGTTCTTCGTCTGGTCGAGATATTCTTCCCATTCTTCGCGCAAGTCGCTGTTGACCGCGCAGGATATGGCGGTTTCGTAAATCTTGATGCCGCCTGCTTCGGTTTCGAGCGCCTGATAGAGCAGTTCGTGCAGCTGGTTCTTGTCTGGGGATTTGCGTGCCATCGGGAGTCCTCCTCCGTTTGCGATCCGGTGCCGCCGGAGCTTCCAGCTCGTAAACGCGCAGAAGGGCTTCTGGTGCCATCGGAACCTTGCCACCCGACGTATCTGACCTACCGTCCCCTTGATCTGTCAGGTTCAGCAGCGGAGTGGTGTGGTGCCGGAAGAACAGTTTGCGCCCTTTCTGGCGGTTTTTGGCTGGATGCCTGCCTGGGTGGCGACGATGCTATTGCTCGGGCTTGCGGCCTCTGCGGCGCTTCTGCTTCATGCGGTTGTGGTGAAAATGCTGATGGTGGCGACGGCGCGCCGTGCGCCGGATATGAACACGCTGTTGAAGCAAACAAAGGCGCTCACCGCCGCGATTATGGTTTTCATTGCCTGCACCATTGCCGCGCAGGCGGTGCCGCTTGAAGAAGCGTCGCGGGCGACGCTCGGTTCGGTGCTTGGTGCGGGGCTCGTCGCCATCATTGCGTGGCTCGCCATCACGGCCATTCACATAACGACTGATACATATCTGCGGCGTTTCCGCATCGATGTGGCCGACAATCTGCGCGCCCGCAAGCAGGTGACGCAGGTGCGGCTGCTGCGCCGCGCGGTAGATACGCTGATCGTGGTGCTGGCGCTCGGGGCAGGGCTGATGACATTTGACTCCGTTCGCCAATATGGGGTGAGCATTTTTGCCTCCGCCGGTGCGGCAGGACTTGTGCTTGGCTTTGCGGCGCGGCCGGTACTCGAGAATCTGATAGCGGGCATACAGATTGCGCTCACGCAACCGATCCGCATTGATGACGCCGTTGTCATCGAAGGGGAATGGGGATGGATCGAGGAGATCGGCAGCACCTATGTGGTCATCCGCATCTGGGACTGGCGACGCCTGATCGTGCCGCTGGTCTATTTCATTCAGACACCCTTTGCTAACTGGACACGCGAAAGTGCATCGATCATCGGCACGGTGTTTCTGCATGCCGACTACACGCTGCCTGTGGATGAGATGCGTGCGTATCTCAAGGAGCTGTTGAAGGACATGCCGCTCTGGGATGGCAATGTGGCTGTCATTCACGTGACGGAAGCAACCGCGCGCACGATCGAGCTGCGTGTGCTTGTCAGCGCGCGTACATCGCCGGAAGCATGGGATCTCCGATGTGCGGTGCGCGAAAAGCTTGTTGCGTGGATGCGCGATAGTCACCCGGCTTCGCTCCCCGTTGTGAGAAGCATGCCGCAGTCGCAGGACCGTGATCCGCCGGGCGGTATTCTTGCAGAAGCCGAAACATGAACATCACGTGGGGCGTGATGAGCAAGAGGGGTGTGCCCTGACCGGCCTGCGAACCAGACCCTCTCCATTGGCTTGCGTCGGGAAGGCCGTCTCACCGGAGGCGGCCTTTTCTTTATTCCGGCGACCGTGATAATTGGCGGGAAATGGAGAGCGCGAGGCGAGATGAATATCGAGAATGTGACGGGACTGCTGGGCGGCATTGGCCTTGTGCTTGTCGGCATGTGGCTGATGACGGAGGGGCTGAAAGTCGCCGCGGGACCGTCGCTCAAGACTGCTCTGGAGCGCTGGACGAATACAAGGCTCAAGGGGCTTGCGGCGGGCTTTGTGCTCACCACGCTTGTCCAGTTCTCCAGCGCGGTCGTGATCGCGACA
>NZ_JBATWS010000225.1:0-2985 GCF_049672805.1 Parvibaculum sp. | reverse complement strand
ATCTCGACACGTCCGTTCCAGCTCGTCACGGGCCGCGTCTGGAAGGGTACGGCCTTTGGCGGCGCGCGTGGCCGCACCGATGTGCCCAAGATCGTGGACTGGTACATGGACGGGAAGATCAATATCGACGATCTCATCACCCATACCCTGCCGCTTGAGGATATCAACAAGGGGTTCGACCTGATGCATGAGGGCAAGTCGATCCGTTCTGTGGTGGTTTATTGATGGCTGTAGAGACACTTTCTTCGCATCGCTGCTTTGGAGGGACGCTCAGCATCTGTCAGCATGAATCCGTCTCCACGGGCACGCCCATGCGCTTCTCGATCTTCATTCCGGAAGGCAAGGGGCCGTTTCCTGCTGTGACTTTCCTTGCGGGGCTTACTTGCACGGAAGAAAACTTCACCACGAAGGCGGGTGCCTATCGCTATGCGTCGGAACTCGGTCTCGCCATCATCGCGCCAGATACAAGCCCGCGCGGCAGCGGCGTTGCCGATGATGAAGCCTATGATCTGGGGCAGGGGGCTGGGTTCTATATCGACGCAACCGAAAAACCCTGGGCGCCGCATTTCCGAATGGAGAGCTACATCATCCGCGATCTGGCTGCGGTGGTGCGGGACAGGTTTCCTGTTGACGGCAATCGCCAGTCGATTTGCGGTCACTCAATGGGCGGGCATGGCGCACTGACATTGGCGCTGAAATATCCGGAACATTTCCGTTCCGTTTCTGCCTTTGCGCCCATCGTTTCACCGACGCGCTGCCCCTGGGGCGAGAAGGCGTTTACTGCCTATCTCGGGTCAGACCGTTCTGCATGGGCGGCGCATGATGCGTCTGCCCTGATGATGAGCGGTGGTGCTGTCGGCCATTTCGATGACATCCTGATCGATCAGGGGCTTGCTGATACCTTCCTCGAAAACCAGCTCAAGCCCGAGCTTTTCGAGGAAGCGTGCAAGCTCGCCAAACAGAAGCTCACACTGCGGCGGCAGGAGGGGTATGACCACTCCTACTACTTCATCCAGAGCTTTATCGGCGATCACCTCGCCTTCCACGCGCAGCGGTTGCGGGGATGAATTTCGCCGTCGATGTTGCCATTGTCGGGGCCGGCGCAGCCGGTCTCGCGGCGACGGCGCGGGCGTATGAGCTTGGGCTTTCATGCTATTTGCTGGAAGCAAAGCCCCGCATAGGCGGGCGCGTTCACACGGACAGAGAAAGCCTCGGTGTTGCCTGGGATCGCGGCGCGCATTGGCTGCATTCGGCGGATGTGAATCCGCTGACGAAGATCGCCGATGCGTTGGGCCACGCCTATGTAGCGCGGCCACGCGCCTTTGACGGGCATTTTCATCTCGGAACCGGCTGGGCGACGAGCGGTGAATATCGCGCCTATCGCAAAGCCTTTGACGAGGCGGAAGAGCGTGCCGTCGCGGCGGGGCTGAAAGGGCGCGATATAGCGGCGCTCGATGTGATGGATAACACGTCGCGCTGGGCGCGGATGGTGGATCACATCTTCATGGCCATTTCAGGTGTGCCGCCTTCCGACATCTCCACCGCTGATCTCGCCGCCTATCGCGATACGGGTGCGAACTGGCCGCTGGTGCAGGGCTATGGTGCGTTGCTTGAATCGCTTTACGCGGGACTGCCGGTCGAACTTTCCACACCCGTCACTGCCATCGATACGAGCGGTGCTCTCATTCTCATTGAGACGCCGCGCGGCACGGTGCGGGCACGAAGCCTCATTGTCACCGTATCGACCAATGTACTTGCATCAGGGGCGATCCGCTTCACGCCGGAATTGCCGCCGCGCTTGCAGGCCGCACTGCAGGCGGTGCCGACAGGCCATGCGAACAAGGTTGCCTTCCGTTTCAAGCGGGATGTCTTTCGTTTACCCGATACGAGCTATGTCAATTTCATGGATGAGCGCGATGCGGCGCGGCCTGCCTGCTCGTTCCAGATAAGGCCATTCGGCCATGACCTCGCCATTGCCTATCTCGGTGGCGATCTTGCTGAAAATCTCGAGAGGGCGGGCGAGGCGGAGATGATGTCTTTCGCTCGCGCTGCTCTCTCCGACATGTTCGGTGCTGATATTTTCAGGGAGCTTTCCGGCGCTGCCGCAACGTCATGGACACGCGATCCGCATACGCTCGGTGCCTATTCCTGCGCGCGGCCCGGCCATGCGGCGGAACGAGCGGTGCTGGCAGAGCCGGTGAGCGAGCGCTTCTTTCTCGCTGGCGAGGCCGTTTCCGCGGACTGGTACTCAACCGTTCATGGTGCGCATCTCACCGGCATTGCGGCGGCCGATCAGGCGAATACCTATCTGACCCGCGCCATTGCGGCGGCGCTGCGGCGTTGACAGAATGGGACCAACAAAACAGTACGAATAAAAGGGAGGACGAAATGGCGGAAATGAAACTGATCGCTGACGGGCTGCAATTCCCCGAAGGGCCGATTGCAATGCCGGATGGCAGCATCCTGCTGGTCGAGATCAAGCGGGGCACGCTCACGCGCATCAAGCCGGATGGCACGAAGGAGATCGTGGCAGAGCCGGGCGGCGGGCCGAACGGAGCGGCCATCGGGCCGGATGGAGCCTGCTACATCTGTAACAATGGCGGCTTCGAATGGCATGATCGCGACGGGCTTCTCTTCCCCGGCGACATTGCCTCTGACTATTCGGGCGGGCGCATCGAGCGCGTTGATCTCGCCACGGGCAAGGTAGAAACTCTTTATACGGAATGTAACGGCATTCCGCTCAAGGGGCCGAACGATATCGTGTTCGACAAGTCCGGTGGTTTCTGGTTCACCGATCTCGGCAAGGGCAGGGGCCGCACGCAGGATCGTGGCGGGCTCTATTATGCAAAGCCGGATGGCTCGCTGATCAAGGAAGTCGTCTTTCCGATTACCTCACCGAACGGAGTTGGCCTCTCGCCGGATGAAAAGACGGTTTATGTCGCTGACACTATTCCCGGCCGTCTCTGGGCTTTCGATATTGTAGCC
>NZ_JBATWS010000224.1:0-16368 GCF_049672805.1 Parvibaculum sp. | reverse complement strand
ATTGATTTCAGGCCGCATCACCTCCATCACGAAGCGGAAGGCGGTGGCCGCCATGTCGATCCATTCAGGTTCATCGAAAGCCACGCCCGCGCGGGCGAGCGACGCGATCATCAGCCCGTTCCAGTCCGCCAATATCTTGTCGTCAAAACCGGGCTTCACGCGAAGATCACGCTCGGCAAAGAGCCGCGCCCTGAGCGGCTCGAGCAATGCTTCCTCTTCCTCGGTGAAAGGTGCATCTGCGCGGGAGAGGCGGTTCAGAATATTCGTTTCCTCCCAGTTCCCTTCCGCGCTCACGTCATAGACATGCTTGAAGAGGGCGGCGTCGCCGGGGTCGAGCAACTGGTCGATCTCGCTTTCGCTCCAGACATAGAACTTGCCTTCCACGCCCTCGCTGTCTGCATCGAGCGAAGCGGCGAAAGAGCCTTCATCGGTGAGCATTTCGCGCCTCAGCCACTCCACCGTTTCGCGCACGCGGCGCGCATAAAGCGGCTTGCTCGTTTCCTGCCAGGCGAGAGTGAGCAGGTCGATGAGGAGCGCGTTGTCATAGAGCATTTTTTCGAAATGCGGCGCGAGCCAGAACGCATCCACCGAATAGCGCGCATAGCCGCCGCCGAGATGGTCATAGATGCCGCCTTCCGACATATGGTCGAGCGCGCGGGTAACATGCGCGGCCAGATCCTCGCGCCCCGTGCGCAAGTGAGTGCGCCAGAGAAGCGAGAGCAGGGGCACTTGCGGAAATTTCGGTGCGCCGCGTATGCCGCCATTTTCCGGGTCCATGATATCGGCGAGCTTGTCGGCAACGGAGCCAAGCACCGCAGGCGTCGGCTCGCCGGGGCGCGCTGTTTCGGCCTGTGCCTGAAGCGCGTTCACAAGCGCGGTTCGGTTCTTGAAAACCTTGGCCGGTTCCTCATGGAAGATGCGCGCCACTTCGCGCAGCACATCGGTGAAGCCCGGCCTTCCATAGGCGGCTTCCTTCGGGAAGTAGGTGCCGCCCCAGAACGGCTCGCCATCGGGCGTTAGGAACATAGTGAGCGGCCAGCCGCCCTGCTGGCCAAGGAGATGCAACGCCGACATGTAGATCGCATCAATGTCAGGGCGTTCTTCGCGGTCCACCTTGATGTTGATGAAGTGCTCATTCATCACCGCAGCGACGCCCTCATCCTCAAAGCTTTCATGCGCCATGACATGGCACCAGTGGCAGGCCGCATAGCCGACTGAGAGGAGGATCGGCTTTTTCTCACGCCGCGCCGCTGCCAGCGCTTCCTCACCCCAGGGCCGCCAATGCACGGGATTGTCTGCGTGCTGGAGAAGATAGGGGCTCGTTTCCTGCCCGAGGAAATTCCGTGACATGGTGCTCTTTCCGGGGAAATGATCTGTTGTAATCAATGTGGGGCATGAGGCCGCGCGCGTCGATGCCTGCGGCTGCGATTCATGGTCTATAATCAAGAAACCTGACTGACAAATCGCGCCCCGCTGCCGACAGGGAGAGACCCGGCCATGAAAGTCAAAATCGATCTCGATATGAGTGCTGAGGAAGCGCGCAAGCTGATGGGGCTGCCTGATCTTGAGCCGATGCAGAAGCGACTGCTCGCTCAGGTCGAGAAGCAGCTTTCAAGCAATCTCTCCTATATCGATCCTGAAGCGCTGGTCCGCGCGGTGCTGCCTGCGGGCGCGCAGGGGCTGGAGAAGTTTCAGGATCTGATGTGGGGCATGGCGCGCAGCGCTATGGGGGGTGCCGGCAAGACGAGCGGGAGCGGCAAATCCGGCGGCAAGAAAGCCGATTGAACGGGCGCCGAAACATCTTGGATACGATCTATGCGCTTTCGACCGCGCCCGGAAGGGCGGGGGTCGCTGTCATTCGCGTTTCGGGCGAGCGCGCGCGAGAAACCGTGTCGCGCCTTGCGGGGGTAGAGAAGCCGCGCCCTCGGGAAGCGATGCTGAGGCGGCTGCGCGATCCGGCAAGCGGCGTGGTGCTCGATCGTGGACTCGTTCTGTTCTTTGAGGGGCCGGGGAGCTTTACGGGCGAGGATGTTGCCGAGTTCCATATTCATGGGGGTCGGGCGGTGGTGGCCGCGCTGCTTCAGGCTTTGGCGGGGGTGCCAGGCCTGCGCGCGGCGGAGCCGGGGGAGTTCACGCGCCGGGCCTTTGAGGCGGGCAAGCTCGATCTCACGGAAGTGGAGGGGCTTGCCGATCTCATCGATGCCGAAACGGAAGCGCAGCGGGTGCAGGCGCTCCGCCAGATGGAAGGGGCGCTGGGCGCGCTTTATGAGGGCTGGCGGGGCAGGCTGATGCGGGCGCTTGCCTATGCCGAAGCGAGCATTGATTTTCCCGATGAAGATTTGCCCGACGATCTGCTTGAAAAGCTTGGGCCCGAGATCAGTGCCTTGTCAGCAGAGATCGCTGCCCATCTCGATGACGAAAGGCGGGGCGAGAGGCTTCGGGACGGGGTGGAGGTTGCGATTATCGGGCCGCCCAATGCGGGCAAGTCGAGCCTGCTGAACCGCCTTGCGCGGCGGGATGCCGCCATTGTCTCTGATGAAGCGGGCACCACGCGGGACGTGCTTGAGGTTCGGCTGGACATTGGCGGCGTTCCGGTGACGCTGGCTGATACGGCGGGGCTGCGGGACGCCGCGAATGCCATCGAGCGCGAAGGCGTTCGCCGCGCGCTTGAACGGGCGGAAGCGGCTGATCTGCGTATCGTGGTCGCCTCGCCTGAGGAGGGGGGGGATTTCGCCCAGGCACGCGACGGGGATATTCGCGTGCTCAACAAGATTGATCTCGGGGCGCAGGCTGGTAGCGGCGTGATCGGCATTTCGGCCCTTTCCGGCGAGGGTCTCGAGCGGCTGGAGGAAGCTCTTCGGGAGCGGATCGGTGCTGTCCATGAAGCTCAGGAGCATCCGCTTATCACCCGAGCGCGGCACCGGGAGGGACTTCAGGATTGCGCGGCCTCGCTTGAGCGGGCGGGGCAGGGGCTGGCGTCCGGGCTTGATGCGGAGCTGATTTCGGAAGACCTTCGCCTTGCCGCCCGGGCGCTCGGCCGGATCACGGGCAGGGTCGATGTGGAAGACCTGCTGGACGTGATCTTTCGCGATTTCTGTATCGGGAAATAAGCCCGGCTACGCGGCTTGTTTCACGTGAAACATGAAGTAGCGGACGAATCCGATTCCGCCACAAGGGCTTGTAGGAGAATCCTCAAGCGGGTGGAATTGTGATTCGACTCTGTGGAAAAGTTTGACGCGGCAAAGGTGAGCGACTATTGCTCTGCCGAGGCCTTCAGCGACTCCGATCCTACGGCCACAAGCATTCTTTCAATCAGGCATCTCTCCCATGACGCGCGAATTCGATGTCATCGTGATCGGCGGCGGCCATGCAGGCTGCGAGGCGGCATCCGCTGCCGCGCGCACGGGTGCCCGCACGGCGCTCATCACACATCGCATCGACACGATTGGCGAGATGTCCTGCAACCCGGCTATTGGCGGGCTTGGCAAGGGCCATCTCGTGCGGGAGGTGGATGCGCTGGACGGGCTGATGGGCAGAGTGACGGATGCGGCTGGCATCCAGTTCCGCATGCTCAACCGGCGGAAGGGCCCGGCTGTCCGCGGCCCGCGCGCCCAGGCGGATCGAAAACTTTATCGCAAGGCCATGCAGGCGGCGATCCTCAACCACCGCAATCTTGATGTGATCGAGGGCGGCGTGTCCGATCTGTTGGTGGAAGCGGGCGAGGTGCGGGGCGTGGTGGCCGAGGATGGGCGCCAGTGGCGGACCCGCCGCGTGGTGCTGACGACCGGCACTTTCCTGCGCGGAATGATTCATATTGGCACAGAGCGCATCCCCGCCGGCCGGGTGGGGGAGGCGCCTGCGCTTGGCCTGTCGGAACGGCTTTACGGGCTCGGCCTGAAGCTCGGGCGGCTCAAGACGGGTACGCCTGCGCGGCTTGCAGCGGACAGCATTAACTGGGATGGGCTGGAGGTGCAGCCGGGCGACAACCCGCCCGCGCCCTTCTCCTTTCTTACGAAGGAGATCACGGTTCCGCAGGTGCCCTGTCATATCACGCGGACCAATGAGGCGACCCACGCAATCATCGAGGCCAATCTCGGGGTTTCGCCTGTCTATTCCGGCCAGATCGAAGGGATCGGCCCGCGCTATTGCCCCTCCATCGAGGACAAGGTGGTTCGCTTCAAGGAGCGAAGCAGTCACCAGATCTTCCTTGAGCCGGAAGGGCTGGACGATGACACGATCTATCCGAACGGCATCTCGACCGCGCTGCCTGCGGAGGTCCAGCTTGCCTTCATGCGGACCATTCCGGGGCTTGAGAATGTCGTCGTGAAGCGGTCGGGCTATGCAATCGAATATGACTATATCGACCCCCGCGAGCTGCGCCCGACGCTGGAAACCATGAAGCTGCCGGGGCTCTATCTCGCAGGGCAGATCAATGGCACCACAGGCTACGAGGAAGCCGCCGCCCAGGGCCTGATTGCGGGGCTTAATGCCGCGTTGGCCGAGAAGGGGGCAGACCCTTTCATTCTCGACCGCGCGCAGGCCTATACGGGTGTGATGATCGACGACCTCATCACCAGAGGCGTTGCGGAGCCCTATCGCATGTTCACGTCCCGCGCGGAGTATCGGCTGACGCTCAGGGCGGATAATGCTGACCAGCGGCTTACCGGGCTTGGCATCAGCGCAGGCGTGGTGGGAGATGAGCGGGCGGAGGCCTTCGGGCGCAAGATGGCGGCGCTTGAGGCTGCCAAGGCGCTTTGCGAGGGGCTTGCGGCCAGCCCGAGCGAGCTTGCCAAGAAAGGGCTCAAGGTCAATCAGGATGGTGTTCGGCGCAACGCCATGGACCTGCTTGCCTATCCCGATATCGATATGGCGGGGCTGGCGGGTCTCTGGCCGGAACTACAGGCGCTTGAACCAGAGATTGCCGAACAGGTGGAGATCGAGGCGCAGTATTCAGCCTATCTCGATCGGCAGGAGGCCGATATTCGCGCTTTCCGGCGTGACGAGGGGTTGGCGCTGCCGCCGGAGATCGATTACGGCGCTATCAACGGGTTGTCGATTGAGGTGAGGCAGAAGCTTTCGGCCGCACGCCCGGCCACGCTCGGTCAGGCGGCGAGGGTGGATGGCGTGACGCCCGCAGCGCTGACAACCCTGATGATTCACGTGAAACAAAAGCGCAGTGCTTGAGGCATACGGCAAGTATGCCCCAACATATAGTGATGAACGCTTCCCAAGTCATTGATGCGGAATCCTTTTCCGCCGTTCTACATGTTTCACGTGAAACAATGGAGCGGCTCTCGATATACGAGTCTTTGCTTCGGAAGTGGCAGAAGCGGATAAATCTCGTCTCAAACAGCACTCTGGATGAGCTTTGGCGGCGCCATATGCTCGATTCCGCCCAGTTGGCCGGGCTGGCGCCGGAGACAGCCCTTCGCTGGGTCGATCTCGGCTCCGGGGGCGGGTTTCCGGGACTGGTAGTCGCGATCCTTCTGCGGGACCGGCCCGGTTTCGGGATGCATCTGGTCGAGAGCGATCAGCGCAAGTGCATCTTCATGCGAGAGGTGATCCGCGAGACAGCCGCACCTGCGACCGTGTATAATGAGAGGATCGAAGCCTTCGCCGCCAAAGCAGGGATATTCGATGTGGTTTCGGCCCGCGCTCTTGCGCCGCTGCCCCGATTGCTTGAATGGGCGGCCCCGCTTTTCGGTCCCGACACTCTGGGCCTGTTTTTGAAGGGGCAAGGGCTTCAGGATGAATTGACCCAGGCCCGGAAACATTGGATATTTGAAGCTGACTATTCCCCCAGCCAGTCGGACTCCAGTGGCTCCGTACTGAGTGTGAGAGGCCTCCATGGATCAGATCGAAAAGACATCAATGGTTGATGCCGCGCAGCCTACCTCCTCGATCCCTCAGGACAAGAGCACTACCGGGGACGACAAGGCGCTTCTTCCGTCCACGGATCGTCCGCGGGTTCTGGTGGTTGCCAATCAGAAGGGTGGCGTCGGCAAGACAACGACTGCGATCAATCTCGGCACTGCGCTTGCTGCTGTTGGCGAGCGTGTGCTGATCCTCGATCTTGATCCCCAAGGCAATGCCAGCACGGGTCTTGGCGTTGGTCGCAACGAGCGCAAGATTTCTTCCTATGATGTGCTCATTGGCGCAGCGCTGATTGAAGATGCGATTGTGCCGACCAAGGTGCCGGGCCTTGATATTGTTCCGTCCACGATGGATCTGCTCGGCGCCGAGCTGGAGCTTGCAACCGTGCAGCGCCGCTCGCACCGGCTCTATGATGCGCTGGCGAGGATGCCGCGCAATGGCAAACAGCGCGAAACGAGCGATGCCGAACGCGCGCTGACAGCGCGACCCTATTCCTATCTGCTGATCGACTGCCCGCCGTCGCTGAACCTGCTGACCATCAATGCGATGACGGCGGCTGACGCCATTCTCGTTCCGCTGCAATGCGAGTTCTTCGCGCTGGAAGGCCTGAGCCAGCTTCTCCGTACGGTGGAGCGGGTGAAGACGACGCTCAATCCGCGCCTCGATATTCAGGGCATCGTGCTCACCATGTTCGACCAGCGCAACAAGCTGTCGGATCAAGTGGCGTCGGACGTGCGCTCCTATCTGGGTGACAAGGTCTATCGCACCGTCATTCCGCGCAATGTGCGGATTTCGGAAGCGCCTTCCTATGGCAAGCCGGCATTGGTCTATGACCATCGCTGTGCAGGGAGCAAGGCTTACATGAAGCTTGCTGCCGAAATGATCCAGCGGGAGAGGGCGCTCCGCCGGACTGCGGCGTGACATAGTTTAACAAAATGTCTTAACGCCTTGAATCGATTGGATTATGGGTCATACAAGGTAGTACCTGTCGTGGCCGGTTATGTGTAAAACGCTGTGTTTCTGCGGTTTACGGAGTTTCGAGGCAAGTAGTACCACCTGTCTGCTGAGGTCAGGACCGCTGCCCGGTGAGGGCGGAGCAGGTAACTCTTGAGGAATATTGGAAGGGAAGCGATGGCAATGGCAGAGGAAACCCCCAGCCGCCTCGGACGCGGACTTGCAGCACTGATCGGCGAGGACACCGCCTTTGCTCTCGGTGACAAGGAAGCGCCTGCCCCGCGCGGCGTCCGCGAAGTGCCGATCGAATATCTGCGCGCGAACCCCTATCAGCCGCGCACCACCTTCCGGCCGGAAGATCTGGAAGACCTCGCAAACTCGGTCCGCGAAAAGGGCATCCTCCAGCCGATCATGGTGCGCCCGCTTCCGGGCGAGCCCAATGCCTATGAGATCGTGGCGGGCGAGCGGCGCTGGCGTGCAGCCCAGGCGGCGCAGCTTCATCAGGTTCCGGTCATCATCAAGGAACTGACCGACGCTGAATCCCTTGAAATTGCGATCATCGAAAACGTCCAGCGCGCGGACCTCAATGCGGTTGAAGAGGCGGCGGGCTATGAGCGGCTGATGCAGCAATTCAGCTATACACAGGAAAAGCTCTCGCAGCTCATTGGTAAAAGTCGGTCGCATGTGGCGAACACGCTCCGGCTGCTCTCGCTGCCGCAAAGTGTGCGTGCGCTGATCGAGGAAGGAAAGCTCACGGCGGGGCAGGCGCGTCCCCTGATCGGCCATGCCGATGCCGAGAGGCTTGCCTGCGAAATCATTGCCAAGGGTCTGTCGGCCCGTCAGGCGGAGGCGCTTGCCCGCAAGCCGGATGCGGCGTCGGCCGGGTCCAAATCCTCGGGCGGCTCGCGTGCCGGGAAAGATGCCGACACACTGGCGCTTGAGAGGAACATCTCCGACCAGCTCGGCCTCAAGGTCGAAATCTCCTTTGCCGACGACAAGGGCGGTGAGGTGAAAATCTCCTACAAGACGCTTGAACAGCTCGATGAGGTTTGCCGCCGCCTGGCCGGCCGCGCCGCGCAAAAGATGCAGTATTGACGAAAACTCCAGATACAGGCGGGAACGATATGAAGCAGCGCGTCGCCATTGCAAATGATCATGCCGGTGTAACGCTGAAAGCGGCCCTGCTGCCCGTGATCGAGGCTTGCGGTTTCGAGCCGCTCGATCTCGGCACCAACTCAACGGACTCCGTCGATTATCCCGATTTCGGGTTCAAGGTCGCCGAGGCCGTGACAAAGGGTGAGGCGCGGTTTGGTCTTGCCATATGCGGCTCAGGCATCGGCATTTCCATCGCGGCGAACCGCGTGCCGGGTGCGCGCGCCGCGCTCTGCCATTCGGCACTCGGGGCGGAGCTTTCGCGCCAGCATAATGATGCGAATATTCTGGCGCTGGGTGCTCGGCTCACCGGCGAGCTTGAGGCGAAGGAATGCCTCACGCGCTTTCTCACGACAGGGTTTGAAGGCGGGCGGCATGAAGGCCGGGTGAAGAAGCTCGGCTGAGATCTGCTGGCGGGATTGCACCGTCGGACTGCCGCTTGCCCCTTTCCGAAATCTGCCGCGCTGCGCTTGCGACTTTCGACCCTTCCGCAAGAGGGTCACGCACCCATTCTCTCAGCGGCGGGTGGCGCGTGCGGCTTGCGCGATGCGCATCAATGTCTGGCCGCAGATTGCGGTGTCGGGCTGGCCGGAGCTTTTGCACTGACCTTCTGCTTCCAGCACCAGCGCCAGCGCGCGGTCGAGCCGTTTGCGGCTCCAGCCACGCAATTGTCTTTGTACGGAGTTTCTCCGGCTGAAATGCACCGGCGGGCGGAAACCTCTGAGGGCGCCTTCAATATCGCTTCCGGCCTCGATGCGCGCGCTTGCGAGGTGAAGCTGGGTGAGGTGGCGCGTCAGCGCGTTCAGGATCGCGACTGAATTTGTGTCTGCCGCGCGCGCGCGGGCAAGCGCCGTGTCGAGCGCGGCGAGGTCACCGCCCATTGTCGCGTCAATCACATGATCGAGACTCGTGCCAGCATTGTCGCCGACACTGGTGCGCGCATCATCAAGCGTCACCATGCGCTTTTCGCCGGGCTTGCCGGGGCCGACATAGAGAATGAGCTTTTCAAGTTCATTCTGCGTGACGCCGCGATCAGAGCCCAGATTCTCAAGCAGATATTCGAGCGCGGCCTGTTCGGGAACCAGCCCTTCTGCGGCAAGCTTCGAACGGATAACGCCTTCGAGCGCGTTCATGTCGTCGACATAGCAGGCTATGGCAGCAGCGTTCGGCGCGTTTTCAAAGAGCTTGCGGAGAGAGGAGGCGGGTCCGAGTTCGCCTGCTTCCACAAGCACAAGCGCGTCGCCTGCGGGAGAGGCAAGGAAGCTCTCGAATGTTTTTGCCATGCCATCGGTTGCGCCGCGCACGCGCACGACGCGGCGACCGCCGAGCATGGCAATGGCGGCGGCTTCATCGGCCAGCCGGGCAGGGTCCTGCCGCATGTCGCTGTCGGAAATCTCGGCGATGCGGAAAGGATCGGAGAGATCTTCCACCACCGTTTTCATCATCGTCTTGATGCGCTCGCGCACAAGGCCGCCATCCGGCCCATAGACAAGAATGGCGGCGGCCTTCGGATCGGGTGAGGCGGTAAAGCGGTCAGCGTCGCGCGGGGCAATCTTCAAGAGACGGACCCTCAGCCACCCGTTTGAGCAAGGCGGTGGAAATGGATGGAAAGCTGCACCTTGATGTCCGCCGCAATGGCCGCCGCAATGCGCCGCTCGGCATCCTGGGCGGCGACGATATTGGCGAATTCCGAATCCACCCGGTTATAGGAAGAGCGCGAGCGCGAGGTCGAGCGCAGCACGGTTTCCTTCGTCTCCGTGTTGATGAGGCGGAAAGGCACGACCATCACCATGTTCTTGCGCGTCACATCCGCGTCGCGCTCGATGGCGAGGTCTTCGGAATAGACGATGGGCGCGATCTCGACGAGATAGGTCGGGTTGGATGGCGGATTGCCGGAGCTTGAGAGCAGGTCCAGCAGCCCGTATTTCAGCTCGCGGCCAAGCCGGTCATTCGGCGCGCTGACATCGAGCATCGACAGATCGGCGGTGATGGAGGCGTCGTCCCGTTCGGCATAGAGCGGGGTAAAGCCGCAGCCGCCCAGCGGCAGGGCGAGCGCCAGCAGCACCATGAAGGCAGCGAGGCGCTTGCCGATCATCAGATCAGACAACGATATTGATAATCTTGCCCGGTACGATGATGACCTTGCGGACAGGTTTTCCATCAATCGCCTTCTCCACCTTTTCGAGGGCAAGCGCGGCGCGCTCCACCGTTTCCTTGTCCGCATCCCGAGCGATGGTCAGCTCGTCGCGGCGCTTGCCATTCACCTGCACGGCAATGGTAACGGAGTCTTCCACGAGGAGGGCCTTGTCGGCAACCGGCCATTCGGTGGCGGTCAGCGGCACGTCATGGCCAAGAGCTTCCCAACATTCCTCGGCCAGATGCGGCATCATCGGGCCGACGATCTGGACCAGAATCTCGATGGCCTCGCGGCGCACCCAACCGGCGGTTTCGCCCGTTCCGTTGAAGGCCGAGATGGCATTTGCCAGCTCATAAACGCGGGCAACGGCGCGATTGAAACGCATATGCTCGAAATCATCCGTTGCGGCTGCGAGCGTCTGATGCGTCGCGCGGCGGAGCGCCATTTCCGCATCCGAGAAGGAGGCAGGGACGGGCGCATTGACCGAGCCGAAGGTTTCGGGCTTCTCCGTGACGAGACGCCAGAGGCGCTGGGTGAAGCGCCAGGCGCCTTCCGCACCCTGATCCGTCCATTGCACATCGCGGTCGGGCGGGCTGTCGGAGAGCATGAACCAGCGGGCCGTGTCCGCGCCATACTGGGCGATGATGTCCTGGGGATCGACCGTGTTCTTCTTCGACTTCGACATCTTCTCGATGGAGCCGATGGTGACGGGTGCACCATTATCAAGCCGCTTTGCAACGCGCTTGCCGTCCACCGTCTCGATGGTGATTTCGGAAGGCGAGACCCAGCGGCCCTCTGCATCGCGATAGGTTTCGTGGTTCACCATGCCCTGCGTGAAGAGACCCGTGAAAGGTTCTTCCACCGCGACATGGTTCACACGCTTCATCGCGCGGGTGAAAAAGCGCGAATAGAGAAGATGCAGGATCGCGTGTTCGATGCCGCCAATATACTGGTCAACCGGCAGCCACTGATCGACGAGCGCCCGATCGGTCGGTGTCTTGGCATCGGGTGCGATGAAACGCGCGAAATACCAGGAACTGTCAACGAAGGTGTCGAACGTGTCCGTCTCGCGCCGGGCGGGCTTGCCGCATGTCGGGCAGTCCACATGCTTCCATGTCGGGTGCCGGTCGAGCGGGTTGCCGGGCTGGTCGAAGGTCACGTCATCCGGCAGGGTGACGGGAAGCTGGTCGCGCGGCACGGGCACGGTACCACACGCCTCGCAATGGATGACGGGGATGGGGCAGCCCCAATAGCGCTGGCGTGAAATGCCCCAGTCACGCAGGCGGTAATTCACCGTGCCTTCGCCAAGGCCGAGGGCTTCAAGCTTTTCAATCGCCGCGCGTTTGGCGCTTGCGACATCGAGCCCGTCAAGGAAACCGGAGTTTATCGCAACGCCATCACCGGTAAACGCATCTTCCCCGGCGACCAGTTCTTCTGCCCATGCCGCATCGCCCAGGCGCGCCTGTGGCGCGACGACGGGGAGGATGGGGAGATTGTATTTCTTCGCGAAATCGAAGTCGCGCTGGTCATGGGCGGGGCAGGCGAAGATCGCGCCCGTGCCATATTCCATCAGCACGAAGTTTGCGACATAGACGGGAAGCGTCTTGCCTTCGATAAAGGGATGGCGCGCCTTGAGGCCCGTGTCGAAGCCGAGCTTCTCGGCCTTCTCGATGGCTTCTTCAGAAGTGCCGATCCGGTCACACTGGCGGATGAAGTCCTGCAGCGCGGGATTGTCCTTCGCCAGTTCCTCCGTGAGCGGATGATGTGGCGACAGCGCGCAGAAGCTCGCACCGAAAAGCGTATCGGGGCGTGTGGTGAAGATTTCGAGGCGGTAGTCCTTTCCGCCCGGCACACCCTCAACGGGGAAGAAGACGCGCGCGCCTTCCGAGCGGCCGATCCAGTTCTTCTGCATCAGCCGGACCTTTTCCGGCCAGTGCGTCAGCGTGTCGAGACCTTCGAGGAGCTCGTCGGAAAACTCCGAAATCTTGAAGAACCACTGGGTGAGTTCGCGCCGCTCCACAACGGCGCCGGAGCGCCAGCCGCGGCCTTCAATGACCTGCTCATTGGCGAGCACGGTGTTGTCCACCGGGTCCCAGTTGACCATGCTCTTCTTGCGGGTGACGAGACCTGCTTCCAGCATGTCGAGAAAGAGCGCCTGCTCCTGCCCGTAATAGTCAGGATCGCAGGTTGCAAATTCGCGGCTCCAGTCGATGGCAAGGCCGATCGATTTGAGTTGGGCGCGCATGGCCGCGATGTTGTCATAGGTCCAGCCCTTGGGATGAACGCCCTTTTCCATCGCGGCGTTTTCGGCGGGCATGCCGAAAGCGTCCCAGCCCATCGGGTGCAGCACATTGTAGCCGCGCGCGCGCCGATAGCGGGCGATGGCATCGCCGATCGTGTAGTTGCGGACATGGCCCATATGGATGCGCCCCGATGGATAGGGGAACATCTCAAGAACATAATATTTGGGCTTGCCGGCAGCCGCGTTATCGGTGGCGGTGCGGAAATCGCCGCGCTCTTCCCAGATCTTCTGCCATTTCGGCTCGACGGTGCGGGCGTTGTATCTGCTGGACATGATCTTGTGGTCGGCCCCGCTCGCGCGGGACCCTCCCGGAATGATGCTGGAAGCGGGCCTTACTTCTGTTCGCCCGCCTCGATGGTATTGATGCGGAGCTGGCGTGCCCGGACGAGAATGGCGTTTTCCATCTGCAGGGCGGTGTTTTCGTTCACCTTCGCGTCAACCCAGTCGCCGCTTGCATTCTTTTCCTGGCGGAAAACAGCCACTTTCACGCCATCCGCGCGAAGGCGGCGGTCAAGAATATAGACCGTGACCTTGAAGCGTTCGCCCAGGGCGTTCGGGTCCTGATACCAGTCCGTGATGATGACGCCGCCGAAGGGGTCAGCCGAGGCGAGCGGCATGAAGGCGATGGTGTCGAGCGAGGCGCGCCACAGGAAGCTGTTGACGCCGATGCCGCTGCCGGCCACGTCGTCGGAACTGCTGCCGCCGAAGAGCTTCAGCCCTTCCTCACCGAAGATTGATTCGCGCTTCTGCTCGCCGGTCGGGTTGTTCGGTCCGCCCTTGCCGGTAGGCTGGCCGGGGAAGTTGGAGTTGGACGGCCCGCAAGCCGTCAGGCCGAGCGTTGCGGCAAAGAGAAGCGCCACAGCGGCAGATTTCGCGCGTGTCAGAGCGGGATAGGTCATCGATTTACGGCAAGCCTCTCGCGTTTCGCCCCTCAAATCCGCCGGAACTTTGATCTCAGGCCCGCGGAGAGCAGTTGGATGTCGGACAGCCGCCTTGTTTACCTGCGGCGCGCCTTTATAGCGAGATTAAGCCATGTCCCGCAATCACGCAGATTTCGGCGGGATTGTCGCCGATCCGGCGGCCTTGCCGGAGGGCGTCCGGCAGGCCCGGCAAAGGGCGGGGCGGAGAGGAGTGTGCTTGATGTGCCACAGGGCAAAGGATGCCCCGAGGTCAATCATGACCGGAGCGTCATGTTGGGCGGATTTGAGGGGCAGGCACCGATAGCCGCCAACAATGGGCACGGGCCTTGCCGGGGGGTCGCACCCGAGAGAGAGGATTCGCTTCCCTCCCCAAGTCCTGCATTTTGCTTGTGTTCTTTCCGCAACAGGCGGACACATTCCACCACAATGCGGTGAGGTTTGCTTGACCCCGAAGGGTTATCCACGGATTAATCGGTGCACGCGCTCGGGGGGCAGTTTCATCAGTCGGCCCGGGATGCACGCAGTCACAGAGTTTCCTCCTGGGGGCAAGCTGCTGTGACGCGTTCGAATGGAACAGCTCAAAGCTGATACTGCGAGGAACACATGAAAAAGACTCTCCTTGGGACGACCGCTCTCGTCACCGCCGGTCTCATCGCCGGTCCGGCGCTTGCGAGCGATCCGCTCACCGTCACGGTTGGTGGTTCGGTCACCGCTGGCTTCTACGTCATCGACTCTGACAACCTTGCTGCTGGTCCCTTTGCGGGCACGTCGTTCAACGACACGGCTGTGAAGCTCGTTGCGCGTAACATCGACATCAACGCCGAAGGCACGCTCGACAACGGCATGGTCGCCGGTGTCCTCGCGACGCTCTCGCTGGGCGATGACTGGAACACGAACTTCAACAACAACGACGCCACGTTCCGCGAACTCTTCGCCTATCTCGAAGGTGGCTTCGGCCGCTTCGAAATCGGTGGCACGGACGGCGCCGCCTTCAAGATGCACTACACCTCGCCCTGGTTCGTGCCGGGCAATGGCGTGGACAGCCCGAACATTCTGAACGGACTTGCGTCGGTGCCGCTCGCCACGACGTTCGCCCCGGCTGCCCGTCATTCGACGTTCTCGCTGATGGCGGCTGACGCGAACAAGGTGACCTACTTCACCCCGCGCTTCGCCGGCTTCCAGCTCGGCCTGTCCTTCACGCCGGAAACGACCTACAACGGTCCGAACCCGAACGGCATTGGTCTGAACCCGAACAACAGCTCGATTGAAGAAGTTGTTGAAATCGCGCTCAACTATGCCGGTTCCTTCGGCGGCGTTGATGTCGGCGTTGACGGCTTCTACACCACCGGTGACGCGCCGGCTGGTTTCAACGCTGATCCGGAAGAACTCGGCTTCGGTCTGAACCTCGGCTTCGGCGGCTTCACGCTTGGCGGTGCCTGGTACCAGAGCGAAGACCTCGGCAGGTTGGGCGTCTCCTTCCCCGTCCCGGGTGCGTTTGGTGTTGAAGAAGAAGTCTGGACGGCTGGTCTTTCCTATGCGACGGGCCCGTGGACGGTTGGTATTGCCTATCTCCAGGACGAAATCAGCGCGCCTGGTTTCGCTCCCGGCACGTCGAAGGTCAAGACCTGGCAGGCCGGTGGTGGCTATAACCTCGGCTCGGGCGTCGATGTGGGTCTCGACCTGCAGATGACCGATGGCGATGCCACGGGTATCTTTGGTCCGGGCTTCGAGCACGAATCGAAGTCGGCGGGTCTCGTTCTCTCGGTGGCGTTCTAATCGCTCCGACGTACTTGATCCACGAAGTTTACGGAGAGCGGGCACAAGCCCGCTCTCTTTTTTTTATTTCTGCTAATTGCTAGAGATGCGCGTACTGAAGCGAAGCAAGGAATAGAGTCATGGGCGCCCTGATCTGGCTGGCCTCCTACCCGAAATCGGGCAATACATGGATGCGCAGCTTCTTGCACAATCTTTTTAGGAACAGCCTGACACCAGTTGACGTTAATGAGATCAGTGACTTTTGTCTGGGCGAGTCGGCTGCTCAATGGTACTCGCGCCGCGCTGATCGTCCCCTTACAGAGCTTTCGCATAAGGAAATCGCTAATCTGCGACCGCTAGTCCACCGTGATTTTACAACGGTCTTTCCAGATTCAGTTTTTGTAAAGACTCATAATTACTTGGGTGAATGGTGTGACGTACCGCTGCACACAATGGATGTTACGGCAGGAGGGATTTATATCCTCCGCAATCCGCTGGATGTGGTGATTTCTGTAAGCCACCATTTCGGCGAAACGATTGATGAAGCGATAGAACATTTGGCTAATGATGCGTACACGGCAGGCGACCTAAAAAGCCATGTGTATGAAGTTCATCGCTCGTGGTCCACACATGTGAAGAGCTGGACAGAGCATCCCTCTCCTCAACTTCTTGTCCTTCGCTATGAGGATTTGCTCTACAAACCGCGTAAATACTTCAAACGGGTTGTGACTTTTCTCGGGCTGAAGCCGTCCTCGGAACGGCTGGAGCGCGCCATCCGCAATTCCTCGTTCAAAACGCTGAAAGCGATTGAAGAGAAGAAAGGTTTTAGAGAGCGTCCCAAGAACGCCGAGAGCTTCTTCCGCGAAGGTCGTGCCGAGCAGTGGCGTGAGGTGCTGACGCCTGATCAGGTACGTCGGATCATTCGCGATCATCACGAGCAGATGGCGCGCTTTGGCTATATTCCCGACGATTATCGCGATGCGGTTCCGCAGGAAGCGGCTGCCGGTTGACAGGGAAGCGCTGCCGCCTCCTGTCAGAGAAGAAAGCCGATCCCTGCCACACCTTCCACGCCGGTGCCGCTCAGGCGGCTGATATGCGTGGGCGTGATGATGCCGCCCAGAGCATAGGGTTTGAGGTTGAGGCTTCTTGCATGGCGCGCGAGTTGTGCAAGGCGGATGAGCCCGAGTGTCTTTCCGCCGGGATGGCTTTCGGTCGGAAAGACGGGCGAGATCAGCACGGCATCCACCCGCGCGGCGGCGGCAAGCCGGATTGCC
>NZ_JBATWS010000223.1:0-9009 GCF_049672805.1 Parvibaculum sp. | reverse complement strand
GGCATGGGCATAGGCGCGTTTCATTTCCGAGGTGGAGCGAAGCGCCGAGACAAGCATAAAGAGCGTCGAACGCGGTAGGTGAAAATTCGTCATCAATATATCCACCGCACGAAACCGATAGCCGGGTGTGATGAAGATGCGTGTCTCATCCGAAAATGGATGTACCATGCCCGCTTCATCTGTCGCGCTTTCAAGAAGCCGCGCACTTGTAGTGCCCACCGCAACGATGCGTCCGCCGCGCGCCCGCGCCTCGTTGATGGCAGCTGCTTCCTGCGGCGAGACCTCGCCCCGTTCAGCATGCATCTTGTGATCCTCGGTTTCATCCACCGTGACGGGAAGAAACGTGCCCGCCCCGACATGAAGCGTGAGACGTGTCGTGCCGATGCCGCGCGCTTCGAGAGCCGTCATCAGCTCCGGCGTGAAATGAAGCCCCGCTGTTGGTGCTGCCACAGCGCCAGGCTCGGCGGCATGGAGCGTCTGATAATCGGCAAGATCATCGCTGTCGGCCGCCCGCTTCCGCGCGATATAGGGCGGCAGCGGCATTTCGCCTGCTGATGCTATCGCGGCATCAAGCGCCGCGCCGCCGCAGG
Source organism: Parvibaculum sp. (assembly GCF_049672805.1). Lineage (GTDB taxonomy): Bacteria > Pseudomonadota > Alphaproteobacteria > Parvibaculales > Parvibaculaceae > Parvibaculum. The sequence continues at coordinate 8,419 of NZ_JBATWS010000223.1, read as the reverse complement.
AGAAGCGCAGCCCTGCCTCGCCCCCTTCCGCCTTCTCCTCAACCCGCGCCGACAACCCGCCTGCAAACTCTATCACCTCGCCGAGCATGAGCTTCTTTGCAGGCCGCAGAAAGGCACGCCACTCATCGGCGCCTACGCGCATATGCAGCATGACCTCGATGCGCGCCACGGCCTCTCCCCGCCGGCGCACACCAAAAAGACGAGCCGGGATCACCTTCGTATCATTGAAGACCAGCATGTCTCCTTCGCGCAGGAAGCCCGGCAGGTCACGCACGATCCGGTCTTCCAGCGCGTTTTCCTCCGGCCCGATAACGAGCATCCGCGCGGTATCACGCGGCCGCGCCGGGCGCAGCGCGATCAGTTCTTCCGGCAGTTCGAAATCGAAATCGGAAACGCGCATCAGGCTCCGTTCACTTCAATGCAAAGCCCACGGGCATCGCTTTGGGCGACCCCATGGGCTTGTTCCGCAGAGCGATCCGGCGGCGCATACATCACGCTCCGCCTGATCGTCAGGCAATCACGCTTCTCGCAAGAACCGACAGCTCAGGCCGTTGCGTCCGCTGCCACGCGCATGCTCACAATGCGATCCGGTTCCCTCACCGGCTCGCCGCGCTTGATCTTGTCCACAGCTTCCATGCCGGAAATGACCTTGCCCCAGACCGTGTATTGCCGATCCAGAAAGGTCGCATCGCCGAAGCAGATGAAGAACTGGCTGTCCGCGCTGTTCGGATCCTGCGTACGCGCCATGGAGCAGACGCCGCGCACATGCGGCTCGGCGGAAAATTCGGCGGGCAGCTTCTTGCCGGAGCCGCCAGCGCCGGTGCCCGTGGGGTCGCCGCCCTGCGCCATGAAGCCATCGATCACGCGGTGGAAAGCCACGCCGTCATAAAAGCCTTCGCGCGCAAGTTCCTTGATCCGCGACACATGCTTCGGCGCGAGATCAGGACGCATCTCGATCACGACTTTCCCGTGGGGGATTTCCATGATGAGCGTGTTTTCGGGATCTTTGATTTCTGTCATGTGTTTCTCGATTCCTTCAATCGGCGTCCGCCGCCACCTGCATTTTCACAATCTTGTCCGGGTTCGCAGGCGGTTCGCCCTGCGCAATGTTATCGACAAACTCCATGCCCGATGTCACACGGCCAAACAGCGTGTAGTCCCCATCCAGAAAGGTTGAATCTTCCGTCACGATGAAGAACTGGCTGTTCGCGCTGTCCTTGTTGGAAGAACGCGCCATGCCGACCGAACCGCGCGTGAAGCTTTCCTTGAAGGTGAACTCGCGCTTAAGGTCCGGCTTGAACGAACCGCCCATACCCGTCCCCGTGGGGTCGCCCGTCTGAGCCATGAAGCCGGGGATCACGCGATGGAAGATGATGCCATCATAAAAACCTTCGCGGGAAAGCTCCTTGATGCGCGTCGCATGGCCCGGCGCAATATCCGGCAGAAGCTCGATCACCACGCGCCCGTCTTTCAGGTCGAGATAAATCGTATTCTCCGGGTCTGCCGCAAACGCCGCTCCCGAAATTCCCACCAGGGCCAGAAGCGCGAGGAAAGCGCCCTTGATTCCACGCATGTCATAAACTCCTTTGGTCGAGCCCTAGCGGCCCTTTTGCTGCTTCGCCACGGCGGCCAGAACGGTCTTTTTAACGGAAGCCGGAACGAAAGGCGTGATATCGCCGCCCATGCTCGCGATCTGACGAACAAGAGTGGAAGAAATGAACTGCGTCTCAGGTGAAGCGGCAAGAAACACCGTCTCCACCTTCGGATTCATGATGCGGTTCATGCCAACCATCTGGTTCTCGTATTCAAAATCACCCGCGCCCCGCAAACCCCGAATGATGATCGTCGCACCATGCTCATCCGCCGCATCGACAACGAGGCCGGAAAACGAAACGGTCGAAATCTTCGCACCAAGCTTCTTTGCCGTGGGTGCCGCTTCCTTTTCGATCAGCGCAAACCGCTGCTCAAGCGAGAGAAGCGGCGTTTTCGTCGCGTTGATGCCAATGGCAACGATCAGATGATCAACAAGTTTCAACGCCCGCTTGATAACGTCCAGATGGCCATTCGTCATCGGATCGAAAGTGCCGGAATAAAGACCGATGCGCGCCATGAGCCGCCCTCTTCTGCTTTGCCTTATTCTTCGTCTTCGCCTGTGTCTTCGACGCGTTCGACGGAGACAACACGCTCATTCGGGGCCGTGCGGAAAATGGTGACGCCCTGCGTCGCGCGGCCAGCGGCGCGTACATCATCCACCGGGCAGCGAATAAGCTGCCCCTGATCGGTGACAAGCATGATCTGGTCATCATCTTCCACCGGGAAGGAGGCAACGAGTTCGCCATTCCGCGGCGTGACGGCCATGGCGATGATGCCCTTGCCGCCGCGCCCGGAAGTCCGGTAGTCGTAGGAGGAGGACCTCTTGCCGAAGCCTCTCTCGCTGACGGTCAGCACGAACTGCTCCCGCGCACCAAGCTCCGCATAGCGTTCGGCTGAAAGCGCGAGATCGTCTCCCGCTTCCTCTTCGCCGTCCTCTATCTCCATGACCTCGGCCTCTGCCTCTTCAGCGTCACCCGAGGCGGCCCGGCGCATCGCGGCTGCCTGTTTCAGATAGGCGCGCGCTTCGGCAGGCGTCACATCCACATGGCGGAGAATGCTCATGCCGATCAGCCTGTCGCCTTCATCAAGGCGGATACCGCGCACACCGGTCGAGCTGCGGCCCGAGAAAACGCGCACATCAGTGACGGGGAAGCGGATGCAGCGGCCAACAGCCGTGGTCAGCAGCACATCATCTTCCTCAGTGCAAATCTGAACGCCGATGATTGCGTCATCCGCATCATCGCCTTCAAACTTCATGGCAATCTTGCCATTACGGTTGATCTGCACGAAATCGGACAGCTTGTTCCGGCGCACATGGCCATTCCGCGTTGCGAACATGACATGGAGGCCGTCCCAGCTCTCTTCATCCTCCGGCAGCGGCATCACGGTGGTAATGAACTCGCCCTGCTGCAGCGGGAGAATGTTGATCATGGCCTTGCCGCGCGCCTGCGGCGTCGATTGCGGCAGACGCCAGACCTTCAGCTTGTAAACCATGCCGGTCGAAGAGAAGAACAGCACGGGCGTATGCGTATTCGCCACGAAGAGGCGTGTAACAAAATCCTCTTCCTTTGTGGACATGCCCGAACGGCCCTTGCCGCCGCGCCGCTGCGCCCGATAGGTCGAGAGCGGCACGCGCTTGATGTAACCGTGATGGCTGACGGTGACGACCATATCCTCACGCTGGATAAGGTCCTCATCCTCGAACTCGCCTTCCGCTTCCGCAAGCTCGGTCCGGCGCGGCGTTGCAAACTCGTTTTTGATTGCCGTCAGCTCGTCGCGCATGATGCCAAGCACACGCTCTCGGGAGCGCAGAATATCGAGATAGTCCTCGATCTTCTCGCCAAGCCCCTTCAGTTCGTCGCCGATTTCATCGCGGCCAAGCGCTGTCAGGCGCTGCAGGCGAAGATCAAGGATCGCGCGTGCCTGCTCTTCCGACATACGGATCGTACCGTCTTCGGCAAGCCGGTGACGCGGATCGTCGATCAGCGCCACAAGCGGCGCAATGTCTTGTGCGGGCCAGTCACGCGCCATCAGCGCTTCGCGCGCCGCTGCAGGGTCGGGGGCCGTGCGGATAAGGCGGATGACCTCATCAATATTCGCAACCGCAATGGCAAGGCCCACCAGCACATGCGCGCGGTCCCGCGCCTTGTTCAGCTCGAACTTCGTCCGCCGCGAGATTACTTCCTCGCGGAAATCGACAAAGATTTCGAGGAACTGCTTGAGGTTCATCAGTTCCGGCCGCCCGTGATCGAGCGCGAGCATGTTACATCCGAAACTCGTCTGGAGCGGCGAGAAGCGATAAAGCTGGTTCAGCACCACATCCGGCACGGCATCGCGGCGCAGTTCCACCACCACACGCATGCCGTTACGGTCGGATTCATCGCGCAGATCGGCAATGCCTTCGATACGCTTCTCGCGCACCAGCTCGGCAATCTTCTCCACCATCGACGCCTTGTTCACCTGGTAGGGAATCTCGGTGATGACGATGGCGTGACGATCCTTGCGTATCTCCTCTATTTCGACGCGACCCCGCACCACGACCGATCCGCGCCCCGTGTGATAGGCAGAACGCGCGCCTTGACGGCCGAGCATAATGCCACCTGTCGGAAAGTCCGGCGCAGGCACATGCTCGATCAGCTCTTCAATGGAAATATCGGGATTGTCGATCAGCGCGATACACGCATCGATCACTTCGCCCAGATTGTGGGGCGGAATATTGGTGGCCATGCCAACGGCAATGCCGTTCGCGCCATTGACAAGAAGGTTCGGCACTTCGGCCGGAAGGACAACAGGCTCTTTCTCAGAGCCGTCATAGTTGTCCTTGAAATCGATCGTATCCTTGTCGATGTCCTTGAGCAGCGCATGAGCGGCCTTTGCCATGCGCACTTCGGTGTAACGCATCGCGGCGGGCGGATCGCCATCTACGGAGCCAAAATTGCCCTGCCCGTCCAGAAGCGGCAGGCGCATGGAAAAATCCTGCGCCATGCGCACAAGCGCGTCATAGATCGACTGGTCGCCATGCGGGTGATACTTACCGATCACATCACCGACCACGCGGGCCGACTTCCGATAGGGCTTGTTCCAGTCATAGCCGTTCTCATTCATCGAGAAGAGAATGCGGCGATGAACCGGCTTCAGCCCGTCCCGTGCATCGGGAAGCGCACGACTCACGATCACGCTCATCGCGTAATCGAGATAGGAGGTGCGCATCTCCTCTTCGATGGACATTGGCGAGACGTCACGCTCTGGCGGCGGCCCCTCCGATGAGGAACCGGCTGGCGGCGTTGTGCCCCCGCCGTTCACGCCATCCATGGCGGTATCGTCGCCCGGGCCTTGTTCGTTACCCGGATTGTCGTTGTCTTGCGTATCGGACAAGGGTTTATCTGGCTCTGCGGGTGGCTGCGCGGCAGGCGTATATCGCGCCTCTCGCAGCTCCCTGAAGGAATGAAAAAGAGGCAATTCGGTTGCTTCCGAATCCCTCTCGATTACCGTATTCTACCTTAGCAGTTTGCCCGCCTCCCGGCAACTTCTAACGCATTCCCCCGCGCTCCGTAACCCGCTGAAATAAAAGAGAAAATTGTGCGGGGGCGCGGGCTTTTCAGCGGCTGCGCGGTTCCGCCCGGAAGAGCAGTGCCGTCGCATCGTCATGGCGCTTGAAACGCGGCCAGAAATGCCCCGCGGGATCCTCCACTTCCTCGATATGGCGTATCTCGGCCAGGATCGTCGCAAGCCCACCCATCGCCGCCCGGCGGACGAAAGTCGCTGCATCAAGCCGGTGATAATCGAAAACGAGTGAGCCGAAGCCGTCGCTGAAAAGAAGCCCGGTATAGGGCCGGTCGAGCGGCACCTTCCAATGCCGCATGTGAAGCGCCGCTTCCGGCTCTATGCCGAGAATCCAGTAGCCGTCAGGCCGGTTCTGCCGGCTGCGCGCGGCCCGCAGATAGGCCATCACATCACCATTGTCGAAAGGCCGCTCACCGGGCCGGAGCACGCGAAGAAGCTCGCTCGTGCGGCTCATGGCTTCCGTCTCGCGCGACTGGTGCGCCATGCCGAAGATTTGGGGTGTCGCGGCCCCATCCTCAAGCAGCACCAGCCCGCAATCAGCAAAATTGGCGATCGAAAGCATCTCGCGCCCGGCATGCAGCAACATCATCGCCGCACTCGGCCATTCATACCGCCCGGTCGACACGCGCAGTCGCTCCTGCGTGAAGCGGCGTGCCAGTGTCTCGATCGTTTCCTGCACAAGGGCACGGAGATCGGCACCATGCCGCACCGCATTCTCCGCAAAGAGCGCGCTTGCCCGATGCGCCAGCCAATACGCGCCTGTCCCGCTGCCGATCAGCGGCCCGTCCGCCACATCGGTCGCGCCATCGATCACCCAGGCATGGGAGATAGTATGGCCAAACGCATCTTCATTGGCCTTGGCCGGATCACCGGCTGCGGAAAGTGCTTCGATAATGCGCAACATCACCCAAGGCTACATGAGCAAGCTGCCTGCCGCGACCCCGCGTCTCAGCCCCCGGCCCTGCCCTCCGGCGCCATATCCGGTCGCAGCTTCGCAAATGCATCCGCCGTATCGTCCTCGCTCGGCTGAATCCTGAACCACGCAGCATAAAGTGCGGGCAGGAAGAGCAGGATCAGCGCCGTGCCCACTGCCGTGCCGCCAATCAGCGTGAAGGCCATGGAGCCCCACATGACGGAGAATGTCAGCGGAATGAAGGCAAGCACCGCCGCAAGTGCCGTCAGCGCCACGGGCCTTGCTCGCTGCACAGTCGCCTCGATCACCGCATGATAATCGTCAAGGCCCGCCGCCTGATTATCCTTGATCTGCTGCGTGAGGATCAGTGTGTTGCGCATCAGAATGCCGGAAAGACCGATCAGCCCGAGAATGGCATTGAAGCCGAAAGGCTGATTGAAAATAAGCAGCGCAGGCACCGCCCCCACAAGGCCGAGCGGCGCTGTGAGAATGACCATCGTCATGGTCGAGAAGGATCTCACCTGCAACATGATGATGATGAGCGTCACAGCTATCATTGCAGGAAATACCTTGCTCAACGCGGCATTGGCCTTGCTCGACTCTTCAATCGAGCCGCCTGTCTCGATGCGATAGCCCGGAGGCAGGGAGGCAATCAGCGGTTCGAGCGCCTTCATCACCTGCATCGAGACTTCGGGCGGTTGGCTGCCTTCGCTGATTTCCGATCGGATGGTGATGACGGGAACGCGGTCACGCCGCTTCAGGATCGGTTCTTCCAGATGGATTTCCGCCCGGCCGATCTGGTCCAGCGGTATCCGCCGGCCATCGCGGCTCACCAGCGAGAAATCAGCAAGCCGCGCCGGATCAAGGCGCTCTTCCCCCGCGCTTCTAAGCACGACCGGCACATTGCGGATGTCCTCACGCACATCCGTCACGGGAATGCCGGTGAGAAGGAACTGAAGCTGCTGGCTCACTTCCGCAGGCGACAGCCCGATCAGGTTCAGGCGATCAATGTCAGGAACGAAGCGCAGGACGGGCGTGCGATTGCCCCAGTCCCGATTGGCATTCCGCACATCTTCCAGCCCGCGCATGATGCCAAGCGCCTCTTCTGAAATCGCCGCGAGCTTCACCGGGTCCGGCCCCATCACCCGAAACTCCACCGGGAAAGGTGTGGGCGGGCCAAGCACAAGCTGCGTCACCCGCACATAGGCTTCCGACGCAAGCCCGTTGGACACGGCAAGCCGGAACCGATGCTTCAACGCTTCCCGTGATTCCGGGTCAGAGGTCATGATGACGATCTTGGCGAAAGCAGGGTCAGGCAGTTCCGGCGCCATGGAGAAAAAGAAGCGCGGCGCGCCCTGTCCGATATAGCTGGAAACAATCTTGGCTTCCGGCTGCTCGCTGAGCCAGGATTCGATCTTTTTCACCGCCTCTGTCGTCGCGCTGATGCTGCTGCCTTCCGGCATACGAATTTCTGCGAGCACCTCGGGGCGATCAGATGTCGGGAAGAACTGCTGCTTCACGAAGCCCATGCCGATCACCGAAACGACAAAGGCACACACCACAATGGCGCAGGTCCGAAACTTGTTTCGCACGGCAAGCGTGATGAGACGGCGCAAGCGCGTGTAGGTGGGGGTATCGTAAATCGCGTGAAGCCCGCCTTCGACCGGCTGGATTTCCGGCAGCAGCTTGACACCGAGATAGGGCGTGAAAACAACCGCCACGATCCACGACACTATCAGCGCGAAGCCGACGACCCAGAAAATATTGCCCGCATATTCGCCCGCCGATGACGGCGCAAAGCCGACCGGCAGAAAACCCGCAATGGTCACCAGCGTTCCTGAGAGCATGGGCGCTGCCGTATGGCTCCACGCATAGGCGGCAGCCGCAATGCGGTCCACACCCTCTTCCATCCGCACCACCATCACCTCAATGGCGATGATGGCATCATCCACAAGAAGCCCCAGCGAAAGGATAAGCGCCCCGAGCGTGATCCGGTCAAAGAACCGCCCTGTCTCCAGCATGATGAGAAATACGACCGCAAGCGTGAGCGGCACCGCCGCCGCCACGACAATGCCGACACGCCAGCCAAGGCTGAGCAGGCTCACCAGCAGCACCACGCCAAGCGCCATGGCAAACTTCACCATGAACTCGTCAACCGCCGAGCTGATATTCACCGACTGATCTGTCACCTTGGCAAGTTCGACACCAAGCGGCAGCGTGCTTCTGATTTCTGCGATCTTTTCCTCAAGCGCATCCCCGAGCGCGAGGCCATCCCAGCCCCCCTGCATGACGGGGCTGAGCATGATGGTCGGCTCACCCTGATGGCGGATGATATAGGTCGGCGGGTCC
>NZ_JBATWS010000222.1:0-7262 GCF_049672805.1 Parvibaculum sp. | reverse complement strand
GCATGAAGGCTTCGAGGAGTCGCCCCGCATTGATAAGCGACATGCCACCCCAGAAGCGCCATTTATGTTTCTGGATGAGCTGCAGAAGCCGCCAGAGCGGATGGGTGCCACGCTCGCCATCTTGCGGCGTGCTGTCCCCCTGAACGGGTTCGTCCTCCGGGCGCTCCATCGACCTGCGCGGGCTCACGGTAGAAATCCGCTATTTGGCGGGGCCGCAAGGCCGCGCTGCGATTATGCCGGTGCTTCCACCATCCGCCTGCGAGGTTGCCCGGGCGACGGAAAGAATGAAGCTGTGCTTCCTGGGAAGTTTTCTCCTCGCACCGACTATACGCCGCCCGATCTGATTCGGAAGGGAGCTTTGCGACGCCGCCACGCCGTTTTGTGTGCGTGGCGGCGCTGCCGGTCGATCAGAAAAAGGCCTGAATACCCGTCTGTTCGCGGCCAAGGATCAGCGCATGAACATCATGCGTGCCCTCATAGGTATTCACCGCCTCAAGGTTCATCACATGGCGGATGACGTGATACTCATCCGACACACCATTGCCGCCATGCATGTCGCGGGCGACGCGGGCAATATCGAGCGCCTTGCCGCAATTGTTGCGCTTCATGAGTGATATGGCGGCAGGAGCCGCCTTGTCCTCGTCGAACAGGCGCCCGAGCTGCAGGCAGCCCTGCAGACCAAGCGCGATTTCGGTCTGCATGTCGGCGAGCTTTTTCTGGATGAGCTGGTTCGCGGCAAGCGGGCGGCCAAATTGTGTGCGGTCGAGCGTATATTGCCGCGCCGCATGCCAGCAGAACTCCGCCGCGCCCATCGCGCCCCAGGCAATGCCATAGCGCGCGCGATTGAGGCAGCCAAAGGGACCAGCAAGGCCGCGCACATTCGGCAGCAGGTTTTCATCCGGCACGAACACATCCTGAAGCGAGATTTCGCCGGTGATGGAAGCGCGCAGTGAGAACTTGCCTTCAATCTTGGGCGTCTCGAAACCCTTGAAGCCCCGCTCCACCACGAAGCCGCGGATTGTACCGTCATCCGTCTTTGCCCAAACGACCGCAAGATCGGCGATCGGAGCATTTGTGATCCACATCTTTGCACCGTTCAGCACATAGCCGCCATCAACCTTGGCTGCTCGCGTCTTCATGGAGCCGGGGTCGGAGCCATGGTCGGGCTCGGTCAGACCAAAACAGCCAACCCATTCGCCGGTGGCAAGTTTCGGCAAATATTTTTCGCGCTGCGCTTCCGTACCATAGGCATAGATCGGATGCATGACGAGCGAGGACTGCACGCTCATCGCCGAGCGATAGCCGCTATCGACGCGCTCCACCTCGCGCGCGGCAAGCCCGTAACAGACATAGGACAGACCCGCGCAGCCATATTTTTCCGGCAGGGTCAGCCCGAGCATCCCTTGCGCGCCCATCTCGTTCATGATTTCGCGATGGAAGATTTCGTGCCGGTTCGCTTCCTTCACGCGCGGAAAGAGCTTTTCCTCGCAATAAGCGCGGGTGCTGTCGCGGACCATGCGCTCTTCTTCTGTGAGTTGCTCATCGAGCAGCAGCGGATCTTGCCAGTTGAAAGGCGCGAGCTTGGGGTTGGGCTTCTCCCCGGAAGGGGCGGAAGACTTGGCTGCCTCAGACATGGATGTTCCTCGAACCTAGGGTAGAGCACGGGATTTTCAGCCTGTCATATAGCAGGCAGAACGCCGCCCCGCACCCGCTTATCCCGCCCGCCGTCCTCGCATCGGAGAAGGCACGCCGCGGGCATAGGCGGTCATCTCCTCCGCCAGATGGTCGAACATGAGGCGCATCCGCCGGCTTGTCTTCAGGTCTTGATGCATGACGATCCAGATATCGAGTTCGAACTCATGGATGCCGGGCATGACGGCAACGAGGTCGGGATAGTGCTTTGCGAGCGGATACTGGCAATAGCCAAAACCGAAACCGGCCTTGAGCGCGGCAAACTGCCCGACATCACTGTCGCAACGATAGGCGAAAAGGTCGCGACTGATCGGCATGCCGAAATCCTTCAGCATCCTCCGGGCCGAGGGCTCGCGGTCAAAGCCGATAAAGGGAAAATTGCGTGCTTCCTGAAGCGAGGAGGGCGCGCCCATCTTCTCGATCAGTTTCCTGTGGCCATGAACACCGATCTTCACCGAGCCGGACTTACGGGCGACGAGAGAGGATTGTGTCGGCCGGACCATCCGGATCGCGATATCCGCATCGCGGCGGATGAGATCATCCGTGCGGTTGGACAGCACGATTTCGACGGCGATGCGCGGATGCTTCTCGCGGAAGCGGGTAAGGATCATGGGCAGCACCTCCGTGCCGATGATCTCGCTCGCTGTAATGCGGATGGTACCCCGCTCCTCGACCGCCGCGCCGGAAGCCGTGCGCTTTAGTGCTTCAGCCGCCATCGACATGGCCTCGGCATGGGGGATGAGCGCAAGTGCAAGCTCTGTAGGCGCAAGCCCGCCTTGCGAGCGGGTGAAAAGCGCAGTACCGAGCGCTTCTTCTAGTGCATCCACATGGCGGCCAATCGTGGGCTGTGTCAGGCCAAGCTGCCGCGCGGCACCTGAAAGGCTCCCCTCACGGATAACCGCAAGAAAGGAGCGATAGAGTTCCCAGCCGGGTGAAGCGTCTGTCATACGAAAATGTATAATAAGGCGACATAATTAGGCAATTCATGTTTATCGCGATTGAGCCCATTTTCTCCTCGTCGAAACAACAAACCCGATGACAGGAGATCAGAGAAATGGCGTCTACCGCCCTTATCCTTGGCGCTACCGGCGGCTTTGGCTGCGAGATGGCGCTCGCCCTTCACAATCATGGCTGGCAGGTCCGCGCCATGCAGCGCCGCCCTAAAGCCGCAGCGCGCGACCTTGCGGACCTCCCTTTCATTGACTGGGTGAAGGGCGATGCGATGAGCGCGGCAGACCTCCGCGCGGCAGCCGAAGGGGTGGACCTCATCGTCCATGCGGTGAACCCGCCCGGCTATCGCAATTGGGCGGGCACTGTCCTTCCCATGATCGATAACACCATTGCAGCGGCAAAGGCTGTCGGCGCCCGCATTCTTCTGCCTGGCACCGTCTATAATTTCGGGCCGGATGCCTTTCCGCTTGTCAGTGAGACCTCGCCGCAAAATCCGAAAACGCGAAAGGGAAAAATCCGCGTTGAACTGGAGCGCCGCCTGCATGCGGCGTCGAAAGCGGGCGTGCCGGTTCTGATCCTCCGTGCGGGTGACTTCTTCGGTGGACGACAAGGCGGCAATAACTGGTTTGCACAAGGGCTGGTGAAACCGGGAAAGGCGCTCCGCTCCATCACCTATCCGGGTGCGGAACATCTCGGCCATGCCTGGGCCTATCTGCCGGATATGGCGGAGACGGCGGCCCGGCTTCTCGAACGTGCAGATGAACTCGACCGCTTTGCCGTCTTCCACTTTGGCGGTCACTGTCTCGGTCAGGGTGTGGAAATGGTCGATGCCATCCGCTATGCCGCGCGCAATCCTGATCTTAAGGTAAAGCGCCTGCCCTGGTTCGCGCTGACGCTGCTCTCGCCTTTCGTCGAGACGTTCCGCGAAATGCGCGAGATGCGCTATCTCTGGCAGCACCCCCTGCGCCTCGACAATTCAAGGCTTCTCGCCTTTCTCGGCCACGAGCCGCACACGCCGCTCGATGTGGCTGTGGCGACGGCGCTCGGTCGTCTCGGCTGTCTGCCGTCGGAAGCAATGAAATTGCAGCCGCTCCCCGCCTGATGCCCCGGAGGAACACATCATGTCGCTCAAAAGCCGTATCGAGCGTGTTCTCGTTGTTGTTGCCAGTTCCGCGCTCACCCTCCACGCCGTCGAGTTTTTTCATGTGACAGCACAGAACTATCTCTGAGGCGCGAAAAGAAAAGCGGCAGGATCGCTCCCGCCGCTTTCGCTTCTCTCGAAAGATAAAAAGGCTTATTCCGCCGCCGCCTTCAGGGCACTCAGCGCTTCGGCCGGCATGCGCTCTGCAAATTCGCGGCAGGCCTGCACATATTCCCGCTTCATGCGTTCAATAAGTTCGGCAACAGGCGGGGCATCCTTGATCTGGCCGATGCCCTGACCGGAACCCCAGATGTCCTTCCACGCCTTCTGCTTCATGTTGCCGCCCGAGCCGAAATTCATCTTCGACTTGTCGGCCTCGGGCAGATTGTTCGGGTCGAGCCCCGCCGCCGCAACGGAGGGCGCGAGATAGTTGCCATGCACGCCCGTGAAGAGATTCGTATAGACGATGTCATCGGCGGCATATTCGATCAGGTTCTGCTTGTACGCCGGATCGGCATTGGCTTCTTCCGTAGCGATGAAGCGCGTGCCGAGATAGGCAAGATCGGCACCCATGGCGAGCGCGCCTGCAATGCTCCAGCCATCGGACATGGCGCCGGAGAGGATGACCGTGCCGTTGAACCACTGCTTCACCTCGCGCACCAGCGCGAAAGGCGAGAGAGTGCCCGCATGGCCGCCTGCGCCCGCGCAGACAAGGATAAGACCATCGACACCCTGTTCCGCCGCTTTCTTCGCATGCTTCACATTGATGACATCGTGGAAGACTTTGCCGCCATAGGAGTGGGCTGCTTCGACAACTTCCGCCGGCGGACGGAGTGAGGTGATGATGATTGGCACTTCCAGCTTGGTGCAGACTTCAATGTCTTGCGACAGCCGGTCATTCGAGGAGTGGCAGATCTGGTTCACCGCAAAGGGCGCAACCTTCTTTTCCGGGTGCTTCGCCTGATATTCGCCAAGCTCTCCCTGAATGCGCTTGATCCATTCTTCCAGCACATGCGCCGGGCGCGCATTGAGGGCGGGAAAAGAACCGACAATGCCAGCCTTGCACTGGGCGATGACGAGTTCGGGGCCGGAAACAATGAACAGCGGCGAACCGATCACCGGCAGTTCGAGCCGGTTCTTCAGAATGTCGGGTAGAGCCATTTGCGAAATCCTCCTGTTGTTGCGGAAGATAATGGCCCTAATGCCCCGCCGCCGGAACGTTCAAACCTGAACATCGGGGTGTTCTTTGCCGATCAGATGCTGACGCTGCGTCCTGCTAGCCTGTCGCGGTCAGTCTTTGCCTTCTCACCGAGAAAATCGATCACGGCCCGCACCGGTGCTGTGTCGCGGAGATCGGGATGGGCAAGAAGCCACATCTCCGTCCCGTTGGCGAGCTTTTGCGGGGCAATCCGCACCAGGTCGGAATAGTGTTCGCCGGTAATGCAGACAAGCGTGGAAATGCCGACGCCCGCGCGCACAGCCTGCACCAGATCAGCATCCGAAAAGCACCGCAGCGCAACGCGCGCGCCCTGCGTCACATGGGCAAGCCAGTCTGCGAGTTCGACCTCTGCCGCAAGCCCGCCAAAGCCGACAATGCGATGGTCGCGCCACTCCTCACGCCGCGAGGGCAGGCCAAATTTTTCCGCGTAGCTGCGCGCGGCATAAAAGCCGACGCCGATGCGGCCGATCTTTCGGCCGACGACATTTTCGCGCCCCGGCCCGTAAGGGCGGATCACGATATCGGCATCGCGGCGTTTCACCGAAACCTGCGTTACCTCGTTCACGATCTCGATTTCGATACCGGGATGGCGCTGCTCGAACTCCGCGAGATAGGGCATGAACCAGTAGGAAGCGAGGCTGTGGGGCATGGCGACGCGGACAAGGCCCTGCGCTTCTCCATCGGCGCTCAGTGCGGCATGAAGCGCGCGCTCGGCTGCGAGCGCCATTGGCTCCACCTCCGCGCGCAGCCTTTCGCCTGCGCCGGTCAGTGCATAGCCGGTCGGCTCGCGCACAAAGAGCTTCGCACCGAGCCGCTTTTCCAGCGTCGCGATATGGCGGCCCACCGTTGCATGGCTGAGCTTCAGCCTGCGCCCCGCCCCCGAAAGGCTTTGCGTGTCCACCACGGCAAGAAAGATGCGATAGGCATCCCAGTTGGAATCATTGTTCATGACTGAACATTCAAATGTTTGATCCTGAAGAGCGAGATTGCGCCGGATCGCTCATCGTTTCAAGCATGGGGGAGTTGGGTGCCACGCCTTGGAATACGCTGCGGCAAGGCGTTTTCGCCGGAGAGAAGCCGATTCCCTTCGTGCAAAGCGTGGAATCCTTCTGCTAAAACAGCCTCATTCGGAATTGTGCGAGGCTTGGCCGCCTTCTGAGCCGGGCCTCCGTCGAGGGAGAGGAAAATTGATCAAAACAAGATTCACCGAACTGTTCGGGGTTGAGCACCCCATCGTGCAGGGTGGCATGCAGTGGGTTGGCCGTGCGGAGCTTGTCTCGGCTGTGGCCAATGCGGGCGCCCTCGGCTTCATCACCGCGCTGACGCAGCCCACGCCTGAAGATCTCGCCAAGGAGATTGCACGCTGCAAGGGCATGACCGACAAGCCCTTCGGTGTGAACCTCACTATTCTGCCTGCGCTGAAGCCGCCGCCCTATGCCGAATATCGCGCCGCGATCATCGAGTCGGGCGTGAAGATCGTCGAAACGGCTGGCTACAAGCCACAGGAACATGTCGAGGATTTCAAGAAGCACGGCATCAAGGTCATCCACAAGTGCACGGCTGTCCGCCACGCGCTTTCGGCGGAACGCATGGGCGTCGATGCCATCTCGATCGACGGCTTCGAATGCGCGGGCCATCCCGGTGAAGATGACATCCCGGGCCTGATCCTCATTCCGGCTGCGGCCGACAAGGTGAAGATCCCGATGATCGCGTCAGGCGGCTTTGGCGATGCCCGTGGCCTCGTTGCCGCGCTCGCGCTGGGCGCCGAAGGTGTCAACATGGGCACGCGCTTCATGTGCACCAAGGAAAGCCCCATTCACCAGAAGGTGAAGGAGCAGATCGTCGCCAATGACGAGCGCCAGACCGACCTCATCTTCCGCACGCTCCACAACACGGCACGCGTGGCGAAGAATGCGGTCAGCCAGGAAGTTGTCGCCATCGAGAAGAAGGGCGGTGCGAAGATCGAAGATATCGCGCATCTCGTTTCCGGCGCGCGCGGCAAGGTCGTCTATGAAGCAGGCGATCCCGATCATGGCATCTGGTCGGCCGGCATGGTGCAGGGCCTGATTCATGACATCCCGTCATGTCAGGAACTCGTGACGCGCATGGTCCGCGAGGCGGAAGAGATTATCCGTACCCGTCTCAACAGCATGGCCGGCATCAAGGTGGCCTGACGCCTCCTGCTATCGGCTGGACAGACAGACCCGCGCCGGAAACGGCGCGGGTTTTTCATTTCCAGTCTTCCATCACGATCTTCTG
>NZ_JBATWS010000221.1:0-8015 GCF_049672805.1 Parvibaculum sp. | reverse complement strand
CGGGCCTTAGGCCCTTTCCCGAAAAGATGGCGCATTCCGAGGGGGGACAGCTTTCAAAACAGGAGGTCAGGTCATGAAGGACTATCTCAAATTCTATATCAACGGTCAGTGGGTCGATCCGGTCGAGCCGAAGACGGCCGATGTCATCAACCCGGCCACGGAAGAGCCGTTCGCGCGGATCAGCATGGGCTCGGCGAAGGATGTGGACAAGGCCGTAGCGGCGGCGAAGGCTGCCTTCCCCAAGTTCTCCCAGACCTCGAAGCAGGAGCGCATCGAGCTTCTGCAGTCGATCATGGCGGTCTATCAGAAGCGCTACCCGGAAATCGCCGCGGCAATCACCGCTGAAATGGGCGCGCCAAAGGGCCTCTCCGAAAAGGCGCAGGCGGCCATGGGCATTGCGCATTTCAACACGAATCTCGAAATCCTGAAGAAGTACGAGTTCGAGGAAGACAAGGGTACGACCCGCATCGTGCGCGAGCCGATCGGTGTTTGCGGCTTCATCACGCCGTGGAACTGGCCGATCAATCAGATCGCCTGCAAGGTCGCCCCGGCGCTCGCCGTGGGCTGCACCATGGTGCTGAAGCCCTCCGAAGTGGCGCCGATCAATGCCTATCTCTTTGCTGAAATCCTGCATGAAGCAGGCGTTCCGGCCGGCGTGTTCAACCTCGTGAATGGCGATGGCGTGAATGTCGGTTCGCCGCTCTCCTCGCACCCGGATGTGGACATGGTGTCCTTCACCGGCTCTACGCGCGCGGGCATTCTCGTCTCCAAGGCGGCTGCCGACACGGTGAAGCGCGTCGCGCTCGAACTTGGCGGCAAGTCGGCCAATATCGTTCTCGACGATGCCGATTTCGGCAAGGCGATCACGGGTTCGGTCTTCACCATGATGTCGAACTCCGGCCAGTCCTGTAACGCGCCGTCGCGCATGCTGGTGCCGGCTGCCCGCCACGACGAGGCGGTTGCCATTGCCAAGGCTGCGGCCGAGCAGGTCAAGGTTGGTGATCCGAATGCCGAAGGCACGACGATCGGCCCGGTTGTCTCCGAAGTGCAGTTCGAGAAGATCCAGGGTCTGATCCAGAAGGGCATCGAGGAAGGCGCAACGCTCGTCACCGGTGGTCTTGGCCGTCCGGAAGGCATGAACAAGGGCTATTACGTGCGCCCGACCGTTTTCGCCAATGTGACGAACGACATGACCATCGCGCGGGAAGAAATCTTCGGCCCGGTGCTTGCCATCCTTCCCTACAAGGATGAGGAAGACGCGATCAGCATCGCCAATGACACGGTCTATGGCCTGTCCGGCTATGTGCAGGGCAGCCCGGAGCGCGCGAAGAAGGTGGCAGCCCGCCTGCGCACCGGCAACGTGCATCTCAACCTCGCCGGCCCGGACCTCAACGCACCGTTCGGCGGCTACAAGCAGTCCGGCAATGGCCGCGAATGGGGCGAGTTCGGCTTCGAAGAATTCCTCGAAGTGAAGGCAGTGCTGGGCCATAATGCCGCGTAATAAGTTTCCGGATTAATCCGGATACGGAAAAGCCGGTGCGAGAAATCGCACCGGCTTTTTTGTTGCGCGAAGCGTTGGCAAACCAGCCATTGTCGTCAAGTCCGGCATTGACGGTGTTGGGGGGCTAGCGGTTGCTGAGGGGACCAATGGGTCCCGGCAACAAGTGCCGGGATGACTTCTGCGGGAGTGAGTGTCTGCGGTGGGGCCGCAGGGACGCGTTACAGCTTGATCCGCCGTTTTCTCGGTTCATCCACGAAGATCATCGTGAATACTGCGCCCGCCAGCACCGCAATCGAGAAGCTGAACAGTGCGGTGAAGGAGAGGCCGCGGGCGACGAGGCCGCCGAGGAGGGGGCCGATGGCCATCATCAGGGAGGTGGCGGTGTTGAGCATGGCGATGCGCATGGGCAGGTCGTCGCGCGCGCCGAACTCCACGATGATGTTCTGGTTGGAGTTCTGGAAGCCGCCCTGTCCCGCACCCAGCCCCGCAAAGACGAGCGACAGCCCGATCAGATTATCCGTATAGAGCAATGCCAGCGTCGAGATCGCCCAGAGGCCGACCGACGAGATGAAGACGATGCGATTGCCATAGCGGTCGGCAAGCGAGCCCCAGGCGAGGTTTGCACCTGTCTGTGAGAGCAGGAAGGCGGTGGAGAGAATGCCGAGCGTGGTGCCCGACAGGCCGATCCGTTCACCTGCAAAGAGAATGTAGAAGGGCACCGCCATCGTGCCGAGCGCGGCAAGGGCGGCCGCTATATAGAAGCGCGCAAGGGCGGGGTCGGCGCGCAACATGCCCGGGATTTCGCGCAGGCGGCCGCCGAGTTTTGCGCGGGCGCGGATGGTGGGCGGCACAGGCTCGCGCACCAGCATCAGCAGCGAGAGGCCGAGGGATGTGAGAATGAAGGCAAGCAGGAAGGTCGAGGCATAGCCATTGCCGAAAAGATTGCCGCCGACGAAATAATGCCCGCCCATCCATGAGACGCCCGCCGCTGTGAGACCTGCCGCGAAATTGCGGAAGCCGGTGAGGCGTCCGCGCAGGCGCAGCGGTATCACCTTTGCCATCAGCGTGTTGAAGATCACCGCCTGCATGCCGTTGAAAAGGCCGAAAAGGCAGAGAAAGCCGATGGCGGTGATGAGGGCGAGATTATCCGGCAGGAAGAAGCCGCCAAGCGCAAGGCCGAGTACGCCCGCCCGCATGCCCCAGCCGATGAGAAGCCCCATCGGCAAGACGAGCTTTCGATGCTCGATCAGCGTGGCCCCGAAAATGGAAGAGGCGGAGGCGCCAAACCATTGCGCCGCGAGCGCGAGGCCCACGGCAAATTCGGAGCCGGAGAGAAGATAGATATAGGCAGGGATGAAGGTCGGCGCATTGACGAGGCGGAAGCCCGTCTGGCCGAGCAGGCCATGGACGAGGTTGGCGGTGTAGTTCCGCTTCAGATTCGCCTCAATCTCGGCTTCATAGGCCATTTCGGCCTGTGCGAGGCGGAGCTGCCGTTCCTCCTCGGTGAGCGACTGGTCCATCTTCGTTTCTTCTGGCGTTTCCGGGGCTCAGGGGTGCCCGTGCCGCTCCGGTTTTTGACTTTTTGTCAGCGGCCTCTCTCTTATAGACCCGTTTGCGCAGGCAGGTCAGCCGTCTGGCGGTAAAAGTTTCAGGGGTCGCTGTTCGCGGGCGAACAAGTGGGCTATTCGCGCAGCCATTCCTCGCGTGCACGGGCGCCGGGCGCCTGGGCAAGCCGGGCCGCGAGCCATTCGAGCAGCGAGAGCGCGGCGGATTTTCCGTCCGGCCCTTGTTCCGTGAGGGCGAAGGGCGGGTTCACCACGACCATGCCGCTCCCTGTCATTCGTGTCGGGTTGGTTGCCATGACATGCAGCTCGAGCGTGAGCGTGCGGGCGGGGCCGTGTTCGGCCAGATGTTCGAGAAAGGCGCCGGAGACGGACGGGTCTTTCACCGGATACCAGAGAAGGAAGGTGCCCGTTGCAAAGCGGCGCAGGGCGTCATCGAGTGCGCGGGTCAGGGCGGCAAATTCTGAGCGGTCTTCAAAAGGCGGGTCGATGAGCACAAGGCCGCGCCGTTCCTTTGGCGGCAGCATGGCGCGGAGCGCCGTATAGCCATCCATCTCGAAGGTTTTCACGCGCGCATCGCGGCGGAAATATGCGCGGAGTCTCTGCGTGTCTTCCGGGTGGAGTTCGCAAAAGGCGAGGCGGTCCTGCGGGCGCGCGAGATGGGCCATTAGTGCGGGGGAGCCCGGATATTGCGTGAGCGGATCGCCGCCCAGCGCGCCTATGGCATCGAGATAGGGCGTAAGCGCGGGGTGCGGAGTGTCCGTTGCAAGGAGCCGCGCGATGCCTTGCAGATATTCGCCGGTCTTTTGCGCTTCGACGCCCGACAGATCGGTCATGCCTGTGCCTGCATGGGTGTCGAGCAGGAAGAAGGGCTTATCCTTCTTCTTCATATGCTCGACAGCAAGCGCGAGCAGCGCGTGTTTCATCACATCGGCGAAATTGCCGGCATGGTAGGCGTGGCGGTAGTTCATGCAAGGCCAAGCGTGACAAGGATGGCAGCGATGCCAGCCAGAGAAAGGACGAACAGGGCAGTTGCAGAGATGATGCCCCGCTTCCTGCCCGCGAAGGCAAGAATATAGCCGCCTTTCAGCAGATTGTTCGAGGTGGCAGCCATGAGGATTGCGGCGGTCTCGACGGTTAGTGCCCCGCCGCCCGATGTTTGCGCAATGTTGAGCACAAGCGGCGTGATGTCGGTGATGCCGGAAAGGGCGGCGAGCGCGAAAAGGCTCTGGTCGCCAAATTCGGGCCGCGCCCAGCCGACTGCTATCGAAAAGCCGATATAGAGAAGCGCGAAAACAAGCGCCGTCTGGATTTCAAGCGGGTTTGAAGGGGGCGGGATGCTTTCATTGCCCGCTTCGTTCTTTCCCCTCCGCGCCAGAAGCCAGAAGGTGAGAAGAAGACCAAGCCCGAACAGGATGAGAAGCGCAGGCGCAAGCGAGAGCGCAAGGCTCGGATTGAAAATCGCCACGATGATGAGAAGGCGGGGAAACATCACCGCCGTTGAGAGCACAAGGGCTGCATTCAGCATGTGCTGGCCGCCCTTTCCTTCGAGTGTGCCCGCGCGGCGGGACAGGACGACAGTGGTGGCGGTCGAAGAATAAAGCCCGCCGAGCACTGCAGAATAGAGAAGCCCGTGACGGGGCGCTGCATAGCGCTGCACGAGATAGCTTGCATAGGAAAGCGCGCTCACCACCACAACGGCGAGCCAGACCTGAAAGGGTGTGATGGTGGTGATATCCGTTACCGGTTCATTCGGCACGAGCGGCAGCACCACGCCGGTGATGATGAGAAACTTCGCGGCGGTGGCGAGTTCTTTTCCGCCGATCTTCTCTGCCATTTCATGAAGCCGGTCGCGCGCGCCGGTGAGCAGCACGACGGCAACCGCGATGGCGACCGGTATCCAGAGCGGCTGTGTCAGCGTGACGGGGCCGAGAAGATAGACAAGGAGATTGCCGACCAGCGCGACAATGCCGCCGCTGAGGCGCTGTTCCGTCTCGCCCTCAGCCTCTGGTTCTTCGCGGCGAAGGGCCAGGCTTTGCCAGTACCAGATGGCGAGCCATGCGCCGAGAATGACAAGGCCGCCCAGAAAGAGATTTCCGTTTCCCGGTGCGAGCGCATAGAGAAGCGCACCTGCAAGGGCGAGCAGCGGAAAGGTGCGTACGCCGCCCGGCGGCTTCAGCGCGCGGCTGCCGAAATATTCCTCAAAGGCCATGCCGAGAAAGAAGGCGAGGACGAGCAGCGTCACCAGCCTTTCCGGCTCCAGAAGATTGCCGGGATCGGCGGATAGAAACTCGGTCAGGCTGCCATCTTCATCCATGACCGCCCACTCCACCCGCTGAAAAAGATTGAAGAAACGCTTGATTGCATTTCGAAAGCTCTTTATCTAGTAATGTTATATTATAACATATCAATCGGGGGCGACGATGAGAGAGGGGATCAATGGACACGACGGCAAGGTGGAACGAAACGGGTGTCAGCTCGTGGTCGCGGTTGGCGCGTTGATCGGGCTGGTCGCCTCTCCGGCCTTCGCCGAGGAAGATGAGGCCGGTACGGAGTTTCTGGTCGCGCCGCTTGTCGTCACCGCGTCGCCATTTGCCTCGCCGCTTGATGAGCTTGCCGCCCCTGTGACGGTGCTCATACGCGAGGACATTCTCACCTCTTCTGCCACATCGCTCGGCGCGCTGCTCAAGGATGAGCCGGGTATATCGCAAAGCGCCTTTGCAGCGGGGGCGAGCCGCCCGATCATTCGCGGTCTCGACAATAATCGGGTGCGCGTTCAGGAGAATGGTATCGGTGTGGGGGATGTGTCGGCGGTGAGCGAGGATCATGGTGTGCCGATTGCGCCTTATGCCGCCGACCGGGTGGAGGTCATTCGTGGCCCAGCAACGCTTCGCTATGGCAGCGAGGCGATTGGTGGCGTTGTCAACGTCATCAACGAGCGGATCCCGCGCTCGGTTCCCAAGGGGGGCTTCGAGGCGGAGGCAAGCGCCAGCTATGACAGTGTGAGCACGGGCAGGCAGATCGGCGGAAAGGCCAAGGCAGCGGCTGGTAATCTCGTCTGGCATGTGGACGGATTTTTCGGAAAGGCGAGCAATTACCGCATTCCGGGGACGGTTTCGCGGCAGGTCGAGACATGGAACAACCGCTCCGGCATTGCAGGCGGTGCGTCCCTTCTCGTGGGCAATGGGGATGTAGACGGGCATGTTGGCGGCAGCGTCGCCTATTACGACAGCCAGTATGGCATTCCCGCGCCGGGCAACCCTATGAACCCGGTGCATATCGATATGCGCCAGACAAAGGTTCAGCTTGGCAGCGAGCTTGACTTTGCGCAGGGCTTCATTTCAGGCCTCAGCCTGAGCGGCGGTTACAGCGATTACAGCCATGGTGAAATTGATGCGGCGGGCGTGACAGGGTCGCGCTTCGACAATGAAGCATGGGAGGGGCGTGCCGAGTTCCTGCATCGCACTGTCGGACCGTTCACCGGTGCGTTTGGCGTGCAGGCGCAGCGGCGCACAATCGTTGCGAGCGGGGAGGGTGGCGAATTGCTCGCGCCTTCGAAAACGGACTCTGTTGCCGCTTTCATCTTCGAGGAAATGCGGCTTATCGGCGAGGTGCTGAAGCTGCAGCTTGCGGGCCGCATCGAGCATGTGGATGTCGCGGGGGAGGCGATGGATTACAGCGCGCCGCTTGCGCCGTTTGACTACGCCGTTTCGCGCAGCTTCACGCCGGGCAGCGTGTCGGCGGGGCTGGTGTTCAAACCGGCAGGCAAATGGGTTTTCGGGTTGAGCGCGCAGCATGTGGAGCGCGCGCCTGATGCACTGGAGCTTTTCTCCAAGGGGCCGCATGAGGCGACGGAGACATTCGAGATCGGCGATCCGACGCTCGGAAAGGAGCGTGCGCTGAGTTTCGAAGCCAATATGCGCCGCGAGGGAGATGACTACGCCATTGAAGCGGCGATCTTCCACACCTCCTTCCGCGACTTCATCTACAAGCGGATGACGGGCGAGGTCTGCGATGATGATTTTCCGAGTTGCACACCCCATGGCGCGGGCACGGAACTCGATCAGCTTTTCTTCACGCAGGAGAAAGCCCGTTTTCGCGGGCTGGAAGCGAAGGGGAGTATCACGCTGGCGCGTTGGGACGCGGCACGGGCGGGCGTGACCGGCCAGTTCGATATGGTGCGGGCCGAGCTTGAGGCGGGCGGCAATGTACCGCGCATTCCGCCGATGCGGGCAGGCGCAGGCCTGTTTTACGAGGACACGAGGCTTTCCGGCCGTCTCGGTTTTCTGCACGCCTTTGCGCAGGACAGGCTCTCTACGAATGAGACGGAGACGGGCAGCCATACCGATCTGCGCGCCGAGCTTCGCTATCGCTTCCTGGCGCCCTTCACGGGGGCAGAGGCTGTGGACCTGGCGATTGTCGGCGAGAACCTGCTTGATGACGACATTCGCATCCATTCATCCTTCAAGAAGAGGGATGTGCTTCAGGCCGGGCGCAACATCCGGCTCGTCGTCACGGCGCGCTTCTGATCCGTGCCACAATGGCACATCTGCGCGGACACCGTTCCGGCTCCGTAACTCAATTTTAGATATCTTTCTCTAAATCTGTCCTTCGATGTGGTGAGGCCGGGACGCTGGCTTCAGCAGGATGGAAGGGCTGTCGTGTCGGAACAGCAAGAGGGCAGCGGGGCGGGCGGAGTGGCCGGTCCCCCCGACGGTGCCGCTGCCGCAGATGTGCGGCAGCGTTCGCGCCTGTGTGCCCGGCTGAAAGCACTGCTTTCGGCACCATCCCTGCGCTTCATTTCCATTCGTGCCAAGATCGTCCTGCTGATGACGCTTGTGGGCGCCGTGCTGATCATGCTGTGCGGTGTCTTCGTTGTTTATGAATTCAACCGCGAATTGAGCAGCGCCTCGGCAGCGCGGGCGGCGGGTGCGGCTGATGCGCTTGCCCTG
>NZ_JBATWS010000220.1:0-13961 GCF_049672805.1 Parvibaculum sp. | reverse complement strand
GGCGCGCGCACAGGCTGGAAGGCGGCGGGCCTTCCCTGGGTGCAGTCCTGAACCGCGGGCAGGCGGCGCAGGGACAAACGAGGCGGCGCCCGGATGCGTTTGACGGTCCGGGCAGAATGAGAGGCTTGAGGGGATTGGACGAGGAGAATATGGCGCCAGCATCAGCAGAGAAGCAGTCGCGGCAGGCTTCGGAAAAACGGGATGAAGGGCGGGCAGGCATGAACCTTTCCGATATGTGGCGCCGGGTGCGGGCGCGGCTTCATGCGGAGCTGGGCGAGGCCACCTTCAATAGCTGGTTCAAGCAGGTCGAGTTCGTTGGCATTGATGACGGCCGCGTCATGCTCTCCGTGCCGTCGCGCTTCATCCGCAACTGGATCGTCTCCCACTATGCCGACCGCCTGCACAAGCTCTGGGCGGAAGAGAACGAAGTCCTCACGCGCGTCGATATCGCCGTTCAGGCTGATCTTGCTGCGGCAAAATCGGCGGCGCGGGAAGTGGCCGAGCCCGAAGCCCCCTCCATCCCTGCCGTTGCCCCCGCGAGCGAAGTTGCTGCCAAAACGGCGCAGGCGCGCGAGGCGGCGGTGCTTTCCGGTGCTGTGCCACAGGGCTTTGAAGATGCAGGCGTCGGCGCACCGCTCGACCCGCGCTTCACCTTTGATGCCTTTGTGGTCGGCAAGTCGAACGAGCTTGCCCATGCCGCAGCAAGGCGCGTGGCAGAAGCAACGGATGTCACCTTCAACCCGCTTTTCCTCTATGGCGGTGTCGGCCTCGGCAAGACGCATCTCATGCACGCCATCGCCTGGGAGATCCGCAAGCGCCAGCCCGAGCGCAAGGTGCTCTATCTCTCCGCCGAAAAGTTCATGTACCAGTTTGTGCGGGCGTTGCGCTTCAAGGACACGATGGCCTTCAAGCAGCAGTTCCGTTCCGTCGATGTTCTGATGATCGACGATGTGCAGTTCATTTCCGGCAAGGATTCAACGCAGGAAGAATTCTTCCACACCTTCAATGCGCTGATTGATCATAACCGTCAGGTTATCATCTCTGCCGACCGCTCGCCCTCCGACCTTGAAGGTATCGAGGAGCGCATCCGCTCCCGCCTCGGCTGGGGTCTTGCCGCCGATATTCATCCGACCGATTACGAACTTCGCCTCGGCATTCTTCAGGCCAAGGCCGAAGAGATGATGAGCCGCAATGGCCCGGTCGTCATTCCGCCGGGTGTGCTGGAGTTTCTTGCCCATCGCATCGTCTCGAATGTGCGCGAGCTTGAAGGAGCGCTGAAGCGCGTCGTCGCCTATGCCTCGCTGGTCGGCCGCCCGATCACGCCCGACATGACGCAGGAAGTGTTGCGCGATCTGCTGCGCTCCAATGACCGCCGCGTCACCATCGAGGAAATCCAGCGTCGCGTAGCCGAATATTACAATGTTCGCCTGGCCGACATGCTCTCCGCCCGCCGTGCGCGTGCGGTGGCCCGGCCCCGTCAGGTGGCGATGTATCTTTCCAAGCAGCTCACCACCCGCTCCCTGCCGGAAATCGGCCGGAAATTTGGTGGCCGCGACCACACCACCGTCATCCATGCGGTCCGCAAGATCGACGAGCTTTGCCAGAGTGATTCGGGCATCGAGGAAGACGTGGATCTGCTCCGCCGGATGCTGGAAGGCGGCCACAGCGCAGGCTGATTCGGCTTCTTTCGGACATGCACGGCCCGAGGGGGGTTACCCCTTTCGGGAAGGGGCGGTTTTATGCCGAAAACCGCGGAAAACTGTGCACGGCGCACATGATCTGTTATAGTCCTTCGGCGAATTTCTGCGGAAATCCGGCATCCGCCGGTGCATCTCCGACAGGTGATCGGGCCGATGGGTCCGGGCTATCCTGGCGGTGGCGTCCGATCCCTCGTTCGCGGTTGTCTTGAGAAGACGGTGCGTCTGTTCAAAGCCGCGCCCTGCTTCCCCGACACTCTCAAACGGGGCCTGAAGCAGGGTCCGAAGCGGGCCGGGCCAGAGCGAAAGAGGCGGAAATCGCCCGGTGCAGGCGCATGTGGCGTCCCATCGGAGGAAATGATCCGAGAGCCCAGACGGGGGACTGAAGAGAGACCATGAAGATCACGATCGAACGGGGCGCGCTGCTCAAGTCTCTCAATCATGTGCAATCGGTCGTTGAACGGCGGAACACCATACCCATCCTGTCCAACGTGCTCATCAAGGCCGAGGATGGCCAGCTGAGCCTGACCGCCACCGATCTCGATATCGAGGTCATCGAGGCGATTGATGCGGATGTGGCGCAGCCGGGCGCAACCACTGCTTCTGCCCATACGCTTTACGACATTGTGCGCAAGCTGCCGGACGGCGCGCAGGTGGAGCTTTCGACAGGCGCCGATCAGGGCCGCCTTCAGCTCACTGCAGGCCGCTCGCGCTTTGCGCTTCAGTCGCTGCCGCAGGAAGATTTCCCGGCCATGGCCGCAGGCTCGCTGCCGCACCGCTTCGAGCTTCCTGCGGAAGCCATGCGCCGCCTGATCGACAAGACGCGCTTTGCAATCTCGACCGAAGAGACGCGTTACTATCTGAACGGCATTTATTTCCACGCCGTCGAAAACGGCAAGCAGCGCGTGCTGCGTGCTGTCGCAACCGATGGCCACCGTCTCGCCCAGGTCGATCACGATCTGCCGGAAGGCGCGAGCGGCATGCCGGGCGTCATCGTGCCCCGCAAGACCGTGCTTGAATTGCAGAAGCTCTTGGAAGGCGGCACGGGTACGCTTTCCGTTGGCGTGTCGGAAACCAAGATCCGCTTCGAGTTTGACGGCATCGTGCTCACCTCGAAGCTGATCGACGGCACCTTCCCGGATTATGGCCGCGTCATTCCGACATCGAACGACAAGGTGATGGAGGTGGATGGCAAGCGCTTCGCCGAAGCGGTTGATCGCGTCTCGACCATCTCCACGGAAAAGTCCCGCGCGGTGAAGCTCAATATCGAGGATGGCAGGCTCGTCCTCTCCGTCACCAACCCGGATTCGGGCAGCGCGACCGAGGAACTTTCCGTTTCCTATACCAACACGCCGCTCGAAATCGGCTTCAACGCCCGTTACCTGCTCGACATCACGGGCCAGCTTGATGGCGCGGAAGCAAGCTTTGCCTTTGCCGATTCCGGCTCGCCCACGCTGGTGCGGGATAGCGAGGACAGCCTCGCAATCTATGTGCTCATGCCGATGCGGGTGTGAGGCGGGCAGAAACAGAGGACAGGGAGTGCGTCGTAGGGGTGAGTTGTTGCGCACCATCGACCGGCCGGCGCCAATGCCGGAATTTTCCGGCAGGGGTCTTGCCGTGCCGCCTGTGCATCTCAGCCGCCTCGTCCTGACCGATTTTCGCTGCTACAGCCGTGCCGAACTCCATCTCGATGGCCGCCCGGTCGTGCTGACGGGTGAGAATGGTGCAGGCAAGACGAATTTGCTCGAAGCCGTATCGCTTCTGTCGCCCGGCCGGGGCCTGCGCGGGGCGGCCTATGCGGAACTTGCGCGCGATGAGGGCGCAGGCGGCTGGATCGTCGCCGCCACGCTTGAAACGGAGCATGGTCCGGTTCGTCTCGGCACGGGGCTTGAGGCCGGTGTCGATATCGGCACGCGCAGCCGCTCCGTGCGCATTGCCGGTGAACAGGCGGGGCCGTCCGCCCTTGCCGAGCTTGTCTCTCTCGTCTGGCTGACGCCGGCGATGGACCGGCTTTTCATGGAGGGAGCGAGCGAACGCCGCCGCTTTCTCGACCGGCTGGTCATGGGGTTTGATCCCGCGCATGGTACGCGCGCCGGTGCCTATGACCGCGCGCTGAGAGAACGCAACAAGCTGCTCTCCGATGCCGTGTTTGATGATGCCTGGCTGTCGGGCCTTGAGGAGCAGATGGCAGAGCATGGTGTGGCGATTGCCGCTGCGCGGCGCGAAATGCTCGCAAGGCTGCGTGGTGCTCTCGCCGCTGCAAAGGATGGTGCTTTCCCGCGCGCCGATGTGGCGCTTGAAGGCACGCTTGAAACGGCGCTTGAAACGGCGCCTGCCGTTGATGTGGAAGATGCATTCCGCGCAACGCTGAAGGAAATGCGCGGGCGGGATGCCGCCGCAGGCCGCGCGCTTGACGGGCCGCACAGAAGCGATCTTCTCGTGCGCCATTCGGCCAAGGACCGCGAGGCGCGCCAATGTTCGACGGGCGAGCAGAAGGCGCTTCTCATCGGTATCGTGCTTGCGAATGCGCGGCTGATGGCGGCAATGGGCCGCCCGCCGCTGCTGCTGCTCGATGAGGTCGCCGCCCATCTCGATGCGGAGCGCCGGGCGGCACTCTTTGATGAAATCACGGGCCTGAACCTTCAGGCCTTCATGACAGGGACGGACCCCGCCCTGTTTGACAGTCTTGGAAGCCGCGCGCAGAACCTGCATGTCGATCACGGCATGGTCGCTCCGGCCGCCTCATGAGTCTCGTAACGGAAGGAAACCTGCGATGAGAAACGATAGCGAAACGCCCCAGACCGATGTGACCAAGACGCAGCTCACGCCGCTGGTCGAGCAGGGGCTTTTCAAGTCTCGCACGGTGCTTGTCACGGGTGAGGTTGATGACCGTCTGGCGCGCGTTGTCTGTGAAAGGCTGCTTGCTATGGCGGGCGAGAATGATGATCCGATCACGGTCATCGTGTCGTCGCCGGGCGGCCATGTGGAATCCGGTGACATGATCCATGACATGATCAAGTTCATCAAACCGCGTGTGCGCGTACTCGGTACAGGCTGGGTCGCAAGCGCGGGCGCGCTGATCTATGTCGCTGCCGATCTGAAGGATCGCTATTGCCTGCCCAATACGCGCTTCCTGCTCCATGAACCGCGCGGCGGCGTGCGGGGTTCGGCTACCGAGATCGACATTCAGGCGCGCGAAGTGCTGCGGATGCGCGAGCGCCTCAACCGCATCTTTGCCGAAGCGACGGGTCAGCCGCTGGAGCGGATCGTGAAGGACACGAACCGCGACTACTGGATGAATGCCGAAGAGGCAAAGGAATATGGCGTCGTGGGCAAGATCATCCGCAGCGCCACAGAGATCGAATAGGCAGGGCTGAAAGACCCGGACCCGTCCGGGAGAGCCGCTGAAATGTTCAAAGGAAGATAGACATGTCCACGCCCAACGAAACGCCGGAAGAATATGGCGCCGAATCCATCAAGGTTCTGAAAGGCCTTGATGCGGTGCGCAAACGGCCGGGCATGTATATCGGCGATACGGATGATGGGTCCGGCCTTCACCACATGGTCTATGAGGTGGTGGACAACTCCATCGACGAGGCGCTGGCCGGCCACTGCGATGCGG
Source organism: Parvibaculum sp. (assembly GCF_049672805.1). GTDB lineage: Bacteria > Pseudomonadota > Alphaproteobacteria > Parvibaculales > Parvibaculaceae > Parvibaculum. The sequence continues at coordinate 8,642 of NZ_JBATWS010000220.1, read as the reverse complement.
TGAATATTCGTCTGAATGCGGATGGTTCCTGCACCGTCATGGATAATGGTCGCGGCATTCCCGTCGCGATCCATCCGGGTGAAGGTGTCTCGGCTGCCGAAGTCATCATGACGCAGCTTCATGCAGGCGGAAAGTTCGACCAGAACTCCTACAAGGTGTCGGGCGGTCTGCATGGTGTGGGCGTGTCGGTGGTGAATGCGCTTTCCGACTGGCTGGAGCTTCGCATCTGGCGCGGCGGTAAGGAGCATTTCATGCGCTTCCAGCATGGTGTGCCGGATGCGCCGCTAGAGGTAGTCGGTGATGCGCCGCTTGATGAGAATGGCAAGCCGATCAGCGGCACGGAAATCACCTTCCATCCTTCAGCCGAGACTTTCACGCAGACCGAATTCAGCTTCGCGACGCTGGAACACCGCCTGCGCGAGCTTGCCTTCCTCAACTCCGGCGTGCGCATCCGTCTGTCTGATCTGCGGGGCGTCGAGCCGAAGGAAGTCAATCTTGTCTATGAAGGCGGGCTTGAAGCTTTTGTCCGCTTTCTTGATCGCACCAAGACGCCGCTCATCAAGGACCCGATCTGCATCCGGTCCGAGAAGGATGATATCGGCGTCGAAGTGGCCATGTGGTGGAATGACAGCTACCACGAGAATGTTCTCTGCTTCACGAACAACATTCCCCAGCGCGATGGCGGCACCCATCTCGCAGGCTTCCGTGGTGCGCTCACGCGCGTCATCAACAATTATGCGAATGAAAGCGGCATCGCGAAAAAGGAAAAGGTGAGCCTCACGGGCGACGATGCGCGTGAAGGCCTGACATGCGTTCTCTCCGTGAAGGTGCCCGATCCGAAATTCTCGTCGCAGACGAAAGACAAGCTCGTCTCCTCTGAAGTGCGCCCTGTGGTGGAAAGCCTCGTCAATGATGCGCTCTCCACCTGGCTCGAAGAACATCCCGCAGAAGCGCGCAACATTGTGAGCAAGGTGGTGGAAGCCGCCGCCGCGCGCGAGGCCGCCCGCAAGGCGCGCGAACTGACACGCCGCAAGGGCGCGCTTGATGTGTCGAGCCTGCCGGGCAAGCTCGCCGACTGTCAGGAGCGTGATCCTGCGAAATCCGAACTCTTCATCGTTGAGGGTGACTCGGCAGGTGGCTCCGCCAAGCAGGCGCGCGACCGTTCCAATCAGGCGGTGCTGCCGCTGCGCGGCAAGATCCTCAATGTCGAGCGCGCGCGTTTCGACAAGATGCTGTCTTCGAATGAAATCGGTACGCTGATCACCGCGCTTGGCACGGGCATCGGCCGCGATGATTTCAACATCGACAAGCTGCGCTATCACAAAATCATCATCATGACCGACGCCGACGTGGACGGCGCCCATATCCGCACGCTGCTTCTCACCTTCTTCTATCGGCAGATGCCGGAAGTGATCGAGCGCGGCCATCTCTATATCGCGCAGCCGCCGCTCTACAAGGTACGGCGCGGCACATCCGAAACCTATCTCAAGAACGAGAAGGCGCTGAGCGACTATCTGATCGAGACGGGGCTTGAGGACATGGTGCTGACGCTCCATGACAATTCGCAGCGCGCCGGCCCCGATCTCCACGACATCGTGACAAAAGCACGCGCCATCCGCGCCGTGCTGGACGGTCTGCCCAGCAAATATCCCCATTTCGTGGTGGAGCAAGCAGCGATTGCCGGTGCGCTCAACCCGAAGGCGCTGGCCGAAGAGGCGCAGGCGAAGGAAGCCGCCGCCTATGTTGCCCGTCGCCTTGACCTTCTATCGGATGAAACGGAGCGTGGCTGGACCGGCGAGACCACGGAAGATGGCGGCCTTGTCTTTGCGCGCGAAGTTCGCGGTGTCCGCGAGGAAGTGCTGATCGACGGGCCGCTCATCGCCAGCGCCGACGCCCGCCGCCTCGACAGCTACACGGAGCATCTGCAGGAAATCTATGTGAAGGCGGCCACGCTTCGCCGCAAGGATGACAAGCATCTGATCCGCTCGCCCTCGCAGCTTCTCGATGCGGTGATGGCAGCCGGCAGCAAGGGCAATACGATCCAGCGTTACAAGGGTCTCGGCGAGATGAACCCGGATCAGCTCTGGGAAACGACGCTGGACCCCAATATCCGCTCCCTGCTTCAGGTGAAGATCCGCGAACTGGATGAAGCGGATGATCTCTTCGTGAAGCTGATGGGCGATGTGGTGGAGCCGCGCCGCGACTTTATCCGCGAAAATGCGCTGAGCGTGGCAAATCTCGATATTTAGGGAGGAGCCACGAAGGCGGCCAACCGTTAACAAGCCGTTAACCATCGCTGTCTAGCTTCGAAACGGGCCGGGGGAAGCGTCAGACACAAGGCGAGGCATCGGGTGGCATGTCGTTCCGCAAGGCCCGAAGATCATCGACAGGCCGTGAGGCGGTGCCGCCAGATGCGGACTGGACCATCATCCGCAGGCCGGGCTTGCGGGCCGTTCGGCTCGGCGTCGGGGCAAATGATGCTTTCGGCGCAGATGAAAAGACCGGAGAAGAAGTCGGCAATCATGCCGAAGAGCGGAAAAATACCGGCAGGAATATGGGCCGCTGGGACGATGATGAGTGGGAAGACCGCGGCGGCTTTCGCCGCATAGAGCCGACCTTCGCAAGCGGGGGCGGCCGCGGGAAATCCGCATCCAAAAAACCCGCCGCGAAAAAGAATCCCGCCGTCAAAGCCACCGCAAAGCATCGTGCCGCTTCAGGGGGCCGCGTGCCCTCGGCCCGGCGCATCGTGCCGGGCAAGCAGGGCAATCGCGTGCAGCAGGCGCGCTCGCTTCTCGGCAGCATCGCCTATGGCGCTCTGGTGCTGGGCCTCTGGGGCTTCATCCTCTTCGGCGGATTGCTCTTCTGGTACGGCCTCAACCTGCCCGATACATCCGGCCTCTATAATGTCCGCCAGACGCCTTCGATCTCGATCATTGCGACGGACGGCGAGGTGCTGAGTCATCGCGGCGATCTCATGGGCGGTTACACGACGGTCGCGGATTTGCCGCCCTATGTGCCCGCCGCCGTACTCGCCACGGAAGACCGCCGCTTCTACTACCATTTCGGTATCGACCCGATCGGCATTGCGCGTGCGATCGTCATCAACTGGCGCGCCGGTGCCTATGTGCAGGGCGGCTCCACCATCACGCAGCAGCTTGCGAAGAACGTCTTTCTGAAACCGGAGCGCACGCTCTCGCGCAAGATCGAGGAAATGGTGCTCGCCGTCTGGCTGGAGCTTCGCTTCACCAAGGAAGAAATCCTGACCCTTTATCTGAACCGCGTCTATTTCGGAGGTGGTGCCTACGGGCTTGAAGCGGCGTCGGAACGTTATTTCCGCAAGCCCGCGCGCGCGCTCACGCTTCAGGAAGCGGCCATGCTGGCCGGGCTTCTCAAGGCGCCCTCGCGCTATTCGCCAACCAATGACATTGATCTTGCCCGCCAGCGCGCGGCTATCGTGCTCGAGAACATGGTAGAGGCGGGCTACATCTCCGCCGAAGAAGCGCAGATTGCGGCTGTTGCCCCTGCCTCGCTGCAAGGCTATGCCGCGCGCGGCTCGATCAACTATTTCGTAGACTGGGTGGCAGAGGCCCTGCCCGATTATGCAGGCAAGCCGGACACGGATGTCCGCGTCATCACCACGATTGATCCAGATCTCCAGCGCGAGGCCGAGCGTGTCGTTGCCACCATGCTGGAAACGGAAGGCGCGCGCGTTGATGCAAGTCAGGCAGCCCTTGTCGCGATGACACCGGATGGCGCGGTGCGTGCGATGGTCGGTGGCCGCTCCTATGCGCAGAGCCAGTTCAACCGGGCCGTGCAGGCAAAGCGTCAGGCGGGCTCCGCCTTCAAGCCCATCGTCTATCTGACAGCGATGGAGCGCGGCCTCACCCCGGATACGCTGCGCATCGACAGGCCGCTCAATTATGGCGGCTGGTCGCCCGCCAATTACGGGGGCCGCTTTGAAGGCGAGATGACGTTGCGCACCGCCTTTGCGAAATCGGTGAATACGATTGCCGTTCAGGTCGCCCATGAGGTCGGCATCCGCAATGTGATCGCCACTGCGCGCCGCCTCGGCCTGCAGGAAGACCTGCCTTCGAACCTCTCCCTCGCGCTCGGCACCGGCAGCGTGAGCCTGCTCGAACTGACAGCCGCCTATGCCGCCTTTGCAAATGGCGGTTACGGCGTCATCCCGCATGGCATCGAGGAAGTGCGCTCGGAAGCAGGCGAGGAACTTTACCGCCGTCAGGGCTCAGGCATTGGCCGCATCGCGGATGCGCGCGCCATCGGGCAGATGAACAATATGATGAAAGCCGTGATGGTCTATGGCACGGGCCGCAACGCCGCGCTCGACGACAGGCCGACCGGCGGTAAGTCCGGCACCAGCCAGGATTTCCGCGACGCATGGTTCATCGGCTACTCGGCAGACATCGTTGTCGGTGTCTGGGTCGGCAATGATGACGGCAAGCCGATGAAGAATGTAACGGGCGGCACGCTGCCTGCGCGCATGTGGCATGAGTTCATGGTGCGCACACAGGCAAATGTTCCCGTCGCGCAACTGCCGGACATGCCCGCCGTCGCCGGGACGGCAGAAGTCGTCACCGCGCCTGCTTCAACGGAAACCGCCGCCGCATCGCCCTATGAATATCAGTGGGAGGAGCCGGGCTTTTTCGACCGCTTCTTCGGGCGAAGCAGCAGCGAAAGCCGCCCGCTGCTGCAACCGGGTGGCCGCCGCTAGGAAGACGCGGCGGGGCGAACCTTTGTACTGGCGATTGCCAGTGTGAGAACGCCCATCACCGCCATGATGATGACCATTGCCGCCGGTCCGCCATCAACCGCATGTCCGACATAGATGCCCGCTATGGCACCCGCTATCGCCTGCACGAAGCCGAGCAGGGACGAGGCGGTGCCGGCGATATGCGGGAAAGGTGTCAGCGCCCCCGCCATGGATTGCGGCATGGTGAGGCCGACCGCAAAGCCGTAAATGATGACGGGCAGTGCAATGGAAAGCGCGGAGGGAACGAGAAGAAATCCGACAAGCATCAGAAGGCCGCCAAGGGCTGCCGACGCGCCGCCGACTTTCAGCGTTGCATCAATGCCGAGACGGCGCACGAGCTTGCCGCCTGTGAGTGATCCCGCCACATAGCCGCCTGCCATCGCTCCGAAGCACAGCCCGTAAAGCACGGGCGTCAACCCGTATTCTCCCTGCAACACGAATGACGACCCGGAAATGAAGGCAAAGAGACCCGAGAAGCAGGCGCAGGCAATGGTGAGATATTTGAGATAGCCGAGATCGGCAATGAGCCGCCGGTAATTGATGAGAATGGCGAGGGGTGACGCGCTTTGCCGCCGCGCAGGCGGCAGCGTCTCGTGCAGGCTCGTCATCACAAGGAAGAGCAGCACCGCGCCGAAGCCGCCCATCACAACGAAGTTCGCCTTCCAGCCTTGAACATCCTGCACCACGCCGCCGAGCATGGGCGCAAGCGCGGGAACAAGCCCCATGATCGCTGCCATGCGCGCAAGCATCTCGCCTGCATCGGCTCCTTCATAAAGGTCGCGCACAATGGCACGTGCAAGCACGACGGAAGCGCCGCCCCCTATCGCCTGTACGAAGCGCGCGGCAATGAGCTGTTCGATCGAGGTGACATAGAGCGAGATGAAACAGCCGAAAATGTAGAGCAGGAAGCCGCCGATCAGCACCGAGCGGCGGCCATAACGATCCGAAAGCGGCCCGTAGAAAAGCTGCGAACCGGCAAAGCCGATCAGATGCACGCTGAGCGTAAGTTGCGTTGCGCCGGTGGATGCGCCAAATGTTGCCGCAATGGCGGGAAGCGACGGCAGATACATATCCGTCGAAAGAGGGCCGACCGCCGTCAGCGCGCCGAGGAACACGGTGAAAGCCGCCGTGCCGGGTGCGAACCTCATCGAGCCGGGTGGCGGTCTCCGCGGTCACCCGCGAAAAGACCGGCCGGGTCTGCGCCGAAGCGATGAAGCTCCGGCCCGTTGATTTCCAGCCAGCGTTTGGCGTGTTCGTAATGCGGCAGCGCCTCTTCCACCAGTGCCCAGAAGCGCGGCCCGTGATTCATGTGGCGCAGATGCGCAACTTCATGCGCGGCCACATAATCAAGCACAAAGCTCGGCGCGAGAATGAGCCGCCAGGAAAAAGAGAGTGCGCGCGTGGGCGAGCATGAGCCCCAGCGCGTGGTCGTGTCGCGCACCGTGATGCGCGACGGGCGCACCCCGAAGAGATCGGCGTAATGGAGCGCGCGCTCGTTCAGCTCGTCGCGCGCCTTTACCTTGAGCCAGTCGCTCACGCGCCGCTGCACAAAATCGGGATGACCCGTCACGCGAATTTCGGGAAGCCCGCCCGTATCAATGCTGCGCACGCGCCAGACCGGTCCCCGCGCCATCGCGTCCTCGCGCCGCACGCCGACATAGCGAATGACATGCTCCCTGCCGCGATACGGAATATGCGCGCCATTGCGAAAAGGCACGGGCTGAGGAACATGATGCAGCCGCTCGGCAATCCATTCGCGCTGCTCGCGCGCAAAGAGAAGCGCCTGACTGATATTGCGCCGCGACGGTGTCGTGACCTGCACGGAACCGGCAGCGAGATCGACACGCACGATCACGCGCTTTGCGCGCGGATTATGCCGCACCGTTACAGGCACGGCCCGCCCGTCAATCTGGAGATAGTCCATATGGAGCGAGGCCGGCTTCACGGGTTTGTTCATGATCGTCGGATTCAAAACCAGCTACAGGGAACGGCGAAAAGGCCGCCGACAGGAGACGGACCGGACGAAGCGGCGTCGGCTTTTACGATGCAGGCAGGCCGCCGCGTCGAATCATGTCATGAATGCCACGACTCCATTCCGCCGTCCTGGCACCTGTTCTGTCAAGCGGCAGCGTCGGATGGTCGTGGCGCCTCGAGAGATATCAGCGGCTGGCGTGTCTGGCCATAAAGTCCCGCACACGCGGCGCGATCTCGCTTCTCCAGCGCGAGCCATTGAAGACCCCGTAATGGCCAACGCCCGGCTGCTCCCAATGGGTCTTCATGGTGGCGGGAAGGCCGGTGCAAAGCGCGTGGGCGGCCTTTGTCTGGCCGATGCCGGAAATGTCGTCCTTCTCGCCTTCCACCGTCATCAGCGCGGTGCGGGTGATGGCTTCCGGGCGCACGGGCCGGCCGCGATGGGTGAACTCGCCCTTGGGCAGCGAGTGCTTCACGAAAACCTCGTCCACGGTCTGGAGATAGAACTCCGCCGTCATGTCCATGACGGAAAGATATTCGTCATAGAACTCGCGATGCTTCTCCGCGCTGTCGCCATCGCCTTCGACCATATGTTCGAAATAGTCCCAATGCGCGTCCATATGCCGGTCGAGATTCATGGCCATGAAGCCCGAAAGCTGCACAAAGCCCGGATAGACCCGGCGCAGTGCACCCGGATGCGGCCAGGGAACGCTGGTGATGACGTGCCGCTCATACCATTCCGTCCCGCGCTCCGTGGCGAGGCGGTTCACTTCGGTCGGGCTTTCCCGCGTATCGATGGGACCGCCCATCAGCGTCATGCTGAGCGGCACATGCGGATCATCATTGTCATGCATCACCGCAACGGCGGCAAAGACCGGCACCGAAGGCTGGCAAACGGCAAGGAGATGCACGTCAGGCCCCAGCAGGTGACACATATCGATCACATAATCGATGTAGTCGTCGAGATCGAAGCTGCCTTTGGAAAGCGGCACCATCCGCGCGTCTTCCCAGTCGGTAATATAGACCTCGCAATGGGGAAGCATGGCTTCCACCGTGCCGCGCAGCAGCGTGGCATAATGGCCGGAAAGGGGCGCGACGATCAGGAGTTTCGGCTGCGGCGCCACGCCTTTCATTGCAGAGGCTTCCCGCTCGAAATGGATGAGCTTGCAGAAGGGGCGCTTCCAGACAATCCGCTCCGCCACCGGCACGGGCTTGCCGTTGATGGTCGTCTCGTGAAGGCCGAATTCCGGCTTCCCGTAGCGCCGCGTGGTGGATTCGAACAGGTCAATCGCTGCCGCGAGCGTCTTGTGAGGGAGCGTTTCGGCAAAGGGATTCAGCGGATGCCGGAGCGCCCAGAGCCCCACTTCTGCCGCCGCCCGAAACGGCGCAACCGCCGCATGATTGAGTTCGTAGAAATGATAAAGCACGCAACACCTCGCTGCGGATGGCCCTCTGGCTCATCCCTGTCGCCGCCTCATGTTGCGGCGCAGCATTAAATGTAGGTCGGTACTGGCCGCTCTCCAAGAGGATTTTTTGGCGCATTACGGCAAATAATCCGCGCACCAGGCAGCAAAAAAGCCGCCATGAACATCTCATGGCGGCTTTTGTGTCTGGTCGGCTTCAGCCGCCGCAGAGGCGGTGGCGGTCGGCGGGGTCGAGGCGCGCTGCCGCGCGGTTCGCAGCCGAGATCATCGCCTTGTAGGAGGCGGTGATGATGTTCGCATCAATGCCGACGCCGAAAAGGTCACCCGCATGTTCGGGGTCCGCCACTTCCATGAAGGCGACGGCCTTCGCGTCGGTGCCGGAGCCGATGGAATGCTCCTCATACTGGCGCAGCTCGATGCCGAGCTTCAGCGCTGCCATGGCCGCATCGATGGGTCCGTTGCCGAAACCCTCAAGC
>NZ_JBATWS010000219.1:0-7273 GCF_049672805.1 Parvibaculum sp. | reverse complement strand
CTTCTCGCGCTGCGCCGCCATGGAACTCGCGCCTTATTTCGTGCGCTCCAATGCGATCTGCCCCGGCGGCATCGCGACTTCGATTTTCGGCAACGGGCTTGGCCTCGGCACGCAGGTTGCCGATCAGTTTGCCGAAGTGATGAAGCAGCACCTTGCGAAGATTCAGCCGACGCCGCGCTCGGGTCTGCCGGAAGACATTGCCAATGCGGCGCTCTTCCTCGCAAGCGATGAGTCGAGCTTCGTCACCGGCCAGACCATCGCGGTTGATGGCGGCCTGACGGCCGGGCCGATGGCAAGCCTCGGCAAGCGCATCGATTTTGAAAAGGTGATCGGCGACTTCCTCTCAAGCCTGCCCGCAGATCAGCGGCCCGGCTGATACTTTCCGGCGGGCGGGGTTGCGCGCCCTGCCCGCCCCTTACTGCACGTCTATCGTTACCTTATCCGGGGAAAAGGCGATGTAGTCCCGGATCGCCGCCACTTCCACAAACGGATCCTCATAGGACCAGGCGGCTGCCGGGATTTTTTCATCCCCGAGCTTCACGTCCCAGTAACGGGCCTCACCCTTGAACGGGCTCCAGCTCAAATTCTTGCTGATCGCGAACCGTCCCATCTTCACATCCCGCCGGGGAATATAGAAAACCGGGGCGTGCTCTCCTTCGAAAAGCTCCAGCGCATTGTCGGTTTCAGCAACCACCTCGCCTTTCGCGAGCACGCGGATATGGCGCCTTGCGGGCAAAATGCGCATCAGATAGTCGGGGTGGGTCTCAAAACCGGAGCTGTGCTCCTTGCCGGAAACGAGCTGTCCCATGCGAGCCTCCCTTACTGTATCGATATGAAATGGGGTGGCCGCAAGGATTTGGCAACCTCCCCTCCCTAGCCTGAAGGGTGGAGATATGTGCCATGTCAAAGCCCTCGGAAGTCACTCAGCCCCGCCTGAACGCCGAACGCCGCCGCTTTCGCCGCATTGCAACGCGGATCGAGGGGCGGATCGTCTTTGCAGGCGTGGATGTTGAGTGCCTCATCCATGAAATGTCAGCCACAGGCGCCCTTGTCGAAGTGACCCCCCTTCCTGCCCTCGGCACGGAGATCGCGCTCGACGTGCCGGGCGTCGGCTTCGCACGCGGCCGCGCCATGCGCCATGAGGGTGAACTGGTCTCGCTAGATCTCGACACACCGCCCGGCCGCCATGACCGGATGAATGATCGCCTGATCCTCGCCGCCTTCCGCAACCCGCCTCTCTCCGACGCATAGTCGAAAGCGGACAATCCTTTCGATCTCCGTTTGGGCTTCCGCCTGCCTCTCGCTAAACTCCCCGGCAAATCGCAACAGGGGAGAACGTCATGTCATCGCTCAAGGGTAAGGTCGCCATCGTCACGGGTTCAGCCACCGGCCTCGGTGCCGCTGTCGCGCTGCAACTTGCCGACAGGGGCTGCAACGTCGTCATCAACTACACAAAGAGCGAGGCGGAAGCGAAGGAAACACTCGCCGCCTGTCAGGCAAAGGGCGTCGAGGCGATTCTCGCGCAGGGCGATGTCGGCGAGGATGCCGATTGCCGCCGCATCGTGGACGAGACGGTGAAGAAATGGGGTCGCGTTGATGTGCTCGTCAACAATGCGGGCGGCACTAAATTCGCGAACCATGCCGAACTTGATGAACTCAACGCAGACGATTTCCTCTGGATCTACAAGGTGAATGTCGTCGGCGCCTATCAGATGATCCGCGCCTGCGCGCCGCATATGCGCGAGGCTGGCAAGGGCTCGGTCGTGAACGTCTCCTCCATTGCAGGCGTCACGGGCATCGGCTCCTCCGTTGCCTATGCCGCTTCCAAGGGCGCGCTCAACACCATGACGCTTTCGCTCGCCCGCTCGCTTGCGCCGAAGATCCGCGTCAACGCGGTTTGCCCCGGTTTTATCGGCACGCGCTGGTTCTCCGATCGCTTCGGCCAGCAGACCTTTGAAGGCATCAAGCGCCAGCAGGAACAGTCAACGCCGCTCCAGCGCGCCGGCACGCCGGAAGACATTGCAACGGCTGTCGTCTTTTTCTGCGGTGAAGGCTCGGACCACATCACCGGCGAAACGCTCATCACCGACGCCGGGATGCATCTCGGCTTTGCGCCCCTCTCGGCGCGCTGAAACGGGGTGTCCCCGGATTGTTCCGGGGACACATCATTCCGCGAGATAGGCGAGCACAGCTTCCTTGTAAGCCTTGTCGCCCACCGTACGCATATGGTCGCGCTTCGGCACCGTATAGGCCCGCGCACCCGGTATCCTTGCGGCAAGCGGTGCCGCCTCACCCGCCTGCACGTCCGTCTCGCCTGCAACGACAAGGACGGGCCGCCTGATGCGCGCAAGCCCTTCCACCGGGAAGGGCGCGCGCACGGCTTCGAAGCAGGCCGCAAGCGCCACCCTGTCCTGCCTGTTCTGATCGGCAAAGGTGCGGAAGAGAAGCGCGCCCTTGCTCTCCACGCTTGACGGATCATTCGTCAGCAGCGCCTCGATCACCGGGCCGGGATCGCGGTTCGGATCAAGCAGCTTCGCGCCAACACCCGCCGCGATAATCCGGTCGAAGCGTTCCGGATATTCCATCGCTGCGACAAGCGCGACCATCGCTCCCATGGAATAGCCCATCAGGTCGGCACCCGGCTCCCCCAGATGGTCGAGCAGCGCTACGAGATCGCCCGCCATGGCGGACAGCGTGTAATCCTCTTTCTCATGGCTCTTGCTGCTTTCACCATGACCGCGCATATCCGGCATGATGACGCGGTAGCCCGCCCCTGTGAGCGCCTTCACCCAGCCCGTATCGACCCAGTTCACGCGGTGGGTAGAGGCAAAGCCGTGCGCCAGCAACAGCGGGCTTCCCGCCCCCTCCACCGCATAGGCGATGGTCATGCCATCCGCGTCAAAGAACTCCATGCCTGCCCTCATCACTGCCAGCCGAGCGGCTGGAAAATACCGTTACCGCCGTCTAGGCTATGAGAAATTCCGGGGAGAGAGAACCAATGAGCGATGCTGCCACATTGAAACGGGAAGTTTGCGACACGATTGATGCCATGTCGGCGGAGCTTCTTGCCGTCAGCCATGAAATCCATTCAAAGCCCGAACTCGCCTTCAAGGAATTTGAGGCAGCACGCATTCTGACCGGCGCTCTTGAAAAGGCAGACCTTTCCGTTACCCGCCGTGCCTTCGGCCTCGATACGGCATATGTGTCAAGCTTCGGCGAGCGCGGACCGGAAGTCGCCATCCTCTCCGAATATGATGCGCTGCCCGGCATCGGCCATGCCTGCGGCCACAACATCATTGCAACCACCGGTCTTGGCGCATCGCTCGCCCTTGCAAAACTTGGAAGCCGCCTGCCAGGCCGCGTGCGCTATCTCGGCACGCCTGCGGAAGAACAGGGCGGCGGCAAGGAGCTGATGGCGCAGGATGGTGCCTTCGATGGTCTGGACGCGGCCATGATGGTGCATCCCGCCGGGGTTGATCTCATTGCTATGCCCTGCATCTGCGTGTCGGAAGTCTCCGTCATCTATCGCGGCCGCTCGGCACATGCCTCCGCCATTCCGCATATGGGGCTGAACGCGCTTGATGCGCTCGTCACCGCCTATCAGGCGATCGCGCAGCTTCGCCAGCATATCCGCCCGACCGAGCGCATCCACGGCATCATCACCAAGGGCGGCGCCGCACCGAATATCGTGCCCGATGAAACAGCCGGTCTGTTCTATGTGCGCGCGGCAACGGCGGAAGACCTGATCCCGCTGAAAAAGCGCGTACAGGCTTGCTTCGAGGCAGGCGCACTCGCAACGGGCTGCACCGCAGAAGTGAAATGGGCCAAAGCCGATTATCTCGACCTCAAGTCGAGCATGCCGATTGCCAATGCCTACGAGGCGAATGCCCGCGCACTTGGCCGCGACTTCTTCCCCCTGTCGAAAATGCCTGCGGGGTCAGCGGGCAGCACCGACATGGGCAATATCAGCCACCGCGTGCCCTCCATCCATCCGATGATCGCGAGCGCCCCGCCCCATGTGATGATCCACAATCCTGAATTTACGAAATGGGCCGCATCGGATCTGGGCGACAAGGCTTGCATCGATGGCGCAAAGGCGCTCGCCATGACAGCCATCGACTTCATGACCGACGCCAATATGCGCGAAGAGGCAAAGGCACACTTCGCCGCTACGGCGGAAGCCTCGGCCCGCTCTGTCGCCGCCGCTTACGACCCGAACGGCCTCTCTCATATTGGCGGCTGCGGCTGCTGCTGAGGGATCACGGCAGGTTGGGCGGGCGCTCGGTCTGCTCCACTTCCTCGACAAAACGCTCTTCGAGGCGGCGGCGCAGTTCCGTTTGCTCCTTGAGGCCGATCGGGTAGAACCAGATGATTGCCGCCACAAGCGCATTGCAGATCATGGGCGTCGCCACGAACACATAGGAAAGCCCCTGTATCGCTTCTGCCGTGTTCTCGCCGCGCGGCACAAAGCCGATCAATGCCAACGTCCAGAAAACGACGCCTACGGCCACAGCGCCGCCAATCTTCTGCGTCAGTGTCAGCAGCGAATAGAAAAGCCCCGTCCGCTTCTGCCCCGTTTCCAGTTCATCGAGATCGGCCACATCTGCCATCATGGACCGATAAAGCGTTGTCGTCGTGCCGACATTCACACCGAGGAAGAAGAGCACCGCCGCCGCAACCCAGACATTACCGTTCGGAATCAAGAAGATCACCGGCGGGAAGCAGACATTGAACAGCGCCGCCACCACAACGGTGCGGTGCTTGCCGAGCGCATAGCTGATCTTGAGCACGACGGGGATGAAGCCGATGCCGCCGAAGAAATAGAGAAGCAGCAGGAAACTCGCCGCCGAGCCGACACCCCAGACAAGCGTTGCCTCATACATATACATGGAGGCAAGCGCCGCCCCGGCAAAGCCGCTCAGAAAATCGGCTGCGAGCAGGCGCCGCAGCGGCATGTTGCGGAACAGCGGAATGACCTGTGAGAGAAAGCTCGTCGTCGGCACATCGCGGTGCTGGCTCTTGCGCTCCGGCACAAGCCAGAGATTGATGGCGATGGCGATCGGCAGCACGATGATGATGAACCAGCCCATGGAATTGACACGGGCAGCATCCACATTCTCAGGCCCCATGCGCTCGATAAGCGCCGGTATCAACAGCACCAGCGGCACACCGAGAAGCTGAAACGCCTCGCGATAGCCCTGAATGCGCGAGCGTTCATTGTAATCGTCGCTCAGTTCCGCCGCCCAGGCCATGTGGCAAATGGTGAGCATCGTCCAGCCCACATAGAGGAAGAACATGGTGCTCAGAAGATAGAAATTCGTCACAGGAGCGGTCGGCACGAAAACCATATAGACAGACAGGCAGAGAAGCGGCACGGAAAGCACAAGCCAGGGCCGACGCCGTCCCCAGCGCGTGGGATATCTGTCCGACATGACCCCCATCAGCGGGTCCGTGAACACATCCCAGAACCGCGCCAGCATGAAGATCGTGCCCACAGCGGCAAGGCCAAGCCCCATCTCGCCGGCATAAAAATGCGGAAGATAAACGCCAATAGGCAGGCCGAGCGCGCCAATCGGAATGGCAGGGCCGGAAAAGGCGGCCAGCCGCCAGCCGGACAATCGGGGAGATGACATTCTCTGTGAGCCTCGCCAGGAGAAACGATTTCGGGAATTCAGTTCCAGCCGGTCAGGAAATCCATCACCGCGCCCTTGAACATCGGGTTCGGCAGCGCAAACATATGATCCGTACCGGGAATGATCTCGGCCCGCGCATGGGGGATGATATCGGCAAGCGCCTGCGGATCACCTGCAAGATCATCGCGGGCACCGGCAATCACCAGCACCTTGTTGCGAATGATCTCCGCACTTTCCCGCGCGCCGCTGCGACGCGGTGCCCGCGCACAGGCGGCGATCGACTTCAGATCCTGCCCGAGATTTTCCGCATAAAGCCGGAAGGCTCGCGCCGAGCGGTCTTCCACGATGCTCGGATCATCCGCTTCCAGCGCATCGGCGATCGGATTACCGGGCCGCGCAGGCTCCAGCGCCCGCCCGCCCATGCCCGCCAGCACAACGAGGCCGAAGCGCTCTCCATGCTGCGCGGCAAGCCGGAGCGAAATGCCGCCCCCCATGGAAAACCCCATGAGATCGGCTTGCCCGATGCCGAGATGATCGAGCAGCGCAATCGCGTCACCCGTCAACTTGTCCATCGTGTAGTCGGCGGGGTCATAAAGCTTCTGGCTCGCACCATGCCCGCGCAGATCGAAGGTGATGACCTTGAACCGCGCTCTTGTGAGCGCCTGCACCCAGCCCGTACGGACCCAGTTGTCATGCGCGGTCGCCGAAAACCCGTGAATGAGGAGGATCGGGCGCCCCTCCCCTTCCACTTCATAGGCGATGGAAACTCCGTCTGATGAAAACTCCGCCATGATCAATCCGCCGGCACACCAGAGGATTGCGGATCAGCCGGGTGGCCTGCACGCGTGGCAATGGCCGTTGCCGCCGCCTCGAGATTGCGCTGCTCGAGAATGGCGCGGTTCTCCCGCTGCTTCTCCTCGTCGATCGGATAGAACCACAGGATCACGGCAACAATGATGCTGATGCCCACGACCGGCCACACATAGACCATCTTGAGCAGCCAGATGACATCATCCGAGTTTTCACCGCGCGGCACGAAGCCGATCATGTCGAGCATTGCATAACCACCGAAGATCGCCACCGCGATGCCGATCTTGTTGGTCATGGTGAGCATGGAATAGAAAAGCCCCGTGCGCTGCTGCCCTGTCTGCACCGTATCATGGTCGGCCACATCCGCCATGATCGAGCGGAAGAGGAACGGGCCCGCCGCCATATTCACGCCGAAGAGCACCCAGACGGCCATGGCAAAAACAGGGTCGCCTTCCGGCACGATCAAGATGAGCGGCACGGTGACGGCGTTGAAGAGTGCCGACCATGCAACCGTCTTGTGCTTGCCAAGCCGGTTGCTGATCCACAGCATCAGCGGCACAAAGAGTACGCCAGACACGAAATAGCCGAGCAGCATCAAGATCGAATATTGCTCAAGCTTAAGCGCATCTTCCGCAAGGAAAAGAAACATCGAAGCGACAAGACCGCCCGACACGCCGGAGATCAGGTCAGCCGCAAGCACATTCTGCAAGGGCTTGCTCTGCACCAGCGCGCCGATCGCCTGCTTCATGGGCACATGCTGCGGACGCGGTGCCTTCCGCTCCGGCACAAACCAGACGGCGATGCCAACCGAGATGGGCAGCAGAATGAGA
>NZ_JBATWS010000218.1:0-6501 GCF_049672805.1 Parvibaculum sp. | reverse complement strand
GCGCTCTCCCGGACAGGCCGGGAAGTCACCGTTCTGGAGCGTGATGCACCGCCCCCCGAAAGCTCCCCCGACGAGGCCTTCGACAAATGGGAACGCAAGGGCGTGGGCCATCTCCGCCACAGCCATGCCTTCCTCGCCCGCATCCATATCCTCATCCGGGACAACTACCCGGATCTTATGAATGAGCTGCTCGCATCGGGCTGCCGCGAAATCCTCTTCGAGGACAATCTCCCCCCGACGCTGAAAGCGAACTACACGCCCCTGCCCAGCGACAAGGACATGACGATCCTCACCAGCCGCCGCACCACGCTGGAATTCATCATGCGCCGCTATGCTGCGCGCCAGCCCGGCGTGCGCTTCGTCACCGGCGCGCTGGTGCGCGATGTGCTCACCGACAAGGACCCGAGCGGCACCCTGCGCGTGACCGGCGTGCGCGTCGAGCATGAAGGCGAAACGAAAGACTGGCTGGCCGATCTCGTCATCGACGCAGCAGGCAAGAACAGCCAGATGATTGACTGGCTGAATGATCGCGGCGCTGGCATCACGGCAGAGACGGAACGCGCAGGTATTCTCTACTTCACGCGCCACTACCGCCTGCATGAGGGCGTGTCCGAACCCTCCCGCACGAAAATCCCCGGCGCGGGCGATCTCGGCTTTATCAAATATGGCCTCTTCCCCGCCGATAATGGCTGCTTCTCGATCACGCTTGCCGTGCCAGAAATCGAGATGGAAATGCGCCGCGCAATTGTTCGTCCGGAAGTCTTTGACGGGATCTGCGCATTGCTACCCGGCATCGCAAGCTGGACAGCGCCGGAAACATCGCGCGCCGTCAGCCGTGTTTTCGGCATGGGCGAACTCATCAGCCGTTGGCGTCACATGGTAAAGGATGGCGAACCGCGCGTTCTCAACTTCCTGCCCATCGGTGACAGCCTGATCCGCACCAATCCGCTTTACGGTCGTGGCTGCTCCTTTGCCGCTGTTGCATCGGAAGTCCTGTGCGAAACGCTCGGCAAGACCAATGATCCGCGCGAGCGCGCGCGGCATTATCACTCGCGCCTCGCCAAAGAGCTTCGTCAGTATTACGACGACATGGTGAAGCAGGATCTGGCCGCCATTCGCCGCGCCACCAATGCTCTGGACCCGGATTATCAGCCGGGCCTCAAGGCACGTCTCGTAAAGAGCTTTGCGGAAGACGCAATCATGCCTGCGCTGCGCAGCGATGTGGACCTGATGCGGGCCTTCATGCGCGCCTTCCACATGGTTGATGCGCCAAATGCCTGGATGCGCGATCCTCGCAACATCACCAAGGTGCTGCGCATCTGGGCGCGCGGTCGCAAGAAGAAGGCAGACCTCTATCCGCCCAAGCTCGGGCCGAAGCGCGAAGAAATGTATGCCACCCTTGGCATTCCCGCCGACTCAGACCGGCAGCGCCTGAAATCTGCCTGACATATAAAGAGAAAAATGAAACCGGAGGGAGGAACGGCCATGACATTTCCTGAGCCGCATTACGTTGACACGAACGGCATCAAGATGGCCGTTTACGAACAGGGTCCGAAAAATGGCGTGCCCGTGGTCATGTGCCATGGCTTCCCGGAAATCGCCTATTCATGGCGTCACCAGTTCCCCGCCCTTGCGGACGCCGGTTTCCGAGCCATCGCGCCGGATATGCGCGGCTACGGCAATACGGGCGGCCCGAAGGGCGAGGAGGCAGTTCCGCTTTACGACATCGCCCATCTGACGGACGACCTTGCCGGCATGCTCGACGCGCTGGGCCTCGACAAAGCCGTCTTCGCCGGTCACGACTGGGGCGGCGTGGTGGTCTGGCAGATGGCTCTGCGCCACCCGGACCGCGTTGCGGGAGTCATCGGCGTCAACACGCCTTTCATGCCGCGCGGCCCCATTGATCCCATCGCCGCGATGCGCATGGCCTTTGGCGAGGACATGTACATCGTCTTCTTCCAGAAGTTCGGCGTGGCAGAAGCCATGTTCGAAAAGGATGTCGGCCGCTCGATGCGCTTCTGGTATCGCAAGACCGGAACGAAACTTGCCGATTACGACAAGCTGCCCGCGAGCGAGAAGAACCTCTCCTTCCTCAAGGCTTTTGCCGCCGATGAAAGCACATGGCCTGGCAAGCGCCTGCTGACGGATGAAGAACACGCCTACTACACACGCATGTTTGAAAAGTCGGGCTTTGAAGGCGGCATCAACTGGTATCGCAACTTCACGCGGAACTGGGAGATCACCGAGGGCCAAACCGAGAAGGTCAATGCGCCTTCGCTGATGATCTCGGCTGCCGACGACATCGTGCTCCGTCCGGAACTCACCATCGGCATGGAGCAATATGTGCCGGACCTCGAAAAACACATCATCGAGGATTGCGGCCACTGGACACAGTCCGAAAAGCCGGAAGAGCTGAACTCTCTGATGGTGGACTGGCTGAAGCGCCGCTTCGGCTGATAACGACAATGCCGGACCCTTTCACGAGAGTCCGGCTGGCTTTGCCCGGCTTGACCATAGGCAAAGCCGGCTTCCCGCTGCTAGACTGCGCATCCAGATGCAGCTTCGTCCGGCAAGCCCCATGCCCTCTTCCCCTACACGCGACCAGGCGGCACTCCTTTTCGCCAATCAGACATTCTATCAGGCGTTTGCGGAGCGTGACCCCGTACTCATGGGCACATTATGGGCGGAGCGTGAGCCGGTAACCTGCCTTCACCCAGGCTGGCCGCCGATCGAGGGCCGCGAAAATGTGCTGCAAAGCTGGCACGCTATCCTTACCGGCCCTGCCAGTCCCGAAATCGAATGTCTTCATGCAAGAGCCGGTATCCATGGGGACACCGGCGTCGTGATCTGCTATGAGCGCATCGGGCAGGAATATCTGCTCGCCACGAACATCTTCATTCGCAGCGGCGATGGCTGGCTGATGATCCATCACCAGTCCGGCCCCGCCCCCGAACCGGCGGAAAACCTGCCGCCTCCGAAGCGAAGCATTAACTGACGCAACCCCACTGTTGACATTCTTGTTAGCGGGTTGTTGCGCAGCAGCGAAAACTATATGATCCGCGCGCCCGAGCGCGCTCCGCAGCGCACGGGCCTCCACCGTCTGGCCCACCGATCAACCATCCCCTTCGGGGACGGAATGTAACGGTCCGGGGTCGCGCCCACCCGCAATGAGTGGGAGCCCGGACGATCCCCCTTTGTGGCGGGCGCCATGCGGATGAACGAGGCTGATAGAGGACGAAGCATGTCGCAAGTGCTGGAGCGCAGTTCGGTTGCGGAAGAAAAATCGGAAATGTCCGCAAGGCCGGGCGAGCCGGATGGTCCGCGCATCGCCGCGATCAAGGGCGACCGCCCGCTGCGTATTCTCCTGCCGAGCTATCGCTCCAATCCGACAACTGGCGGTCAGGGTGTTTATATGCGCCACATCGCCAAGGCTCTTGTCGAGCTTGGCCACAAGGTCGATGTGATTTCCGGCCCGCCCTACCCCGAGCTTGATCCGCGCGTGCATCTCATCAAGCTTCCCTCGCTTGATCTCTATGCGAACCCGCACCCGATCCGCTCGATCCGTCCCTGGATGTTCGCCTCCCCCATCGACCTTTTCGAATGGTGGAGCCACGCAACGGGCGGCTTCTCCGAGCCTTATACATTCGGCGAACGCATGGCACGTTATGTGCGCGGTACGCTGAATGATTATGACGTGTGCCATGACAACCAGACGCTGTGCTGGGGCCTGCTCAAGATGCGCGACATGGGGCTGCCCGTGGTCGGCACGATCCATCACCCGATCACGATGGATCGTCGCATCGATATCGAACATGCAAAGACGCTGAAGCTGAAGCTGCTGAAAAGGCGCTGGTATTCCTTCCTCAACATGCAGATCAAGGTGGCGCGCCAGCTTGATCCCCTGATCGTTGTCTCGGAAAGCACCCGCCGCGATGTGGTGCGCGAATTCGGCGTTGACGTGTCTAAGACCCGTCTCGTGCTGCATGGCATCGACCATCTGCAGTTCCGCCCCATGCCGGAAGTAAAGCGGCGCGACGATCTCATCGTCGCCTGCGCCAGCGCCGATGTGCCTCTGAAGGGGCTGATCTATCTCATCCGCGCCTATGCGGAACTGCTCAAGACGCGACCCAATCTCAAGCTGAAAGTGATCGGCCGCCTGCGCGAAGGCAACACATCGGACGAACTGCGCGCACTCGGCATCATGGACAAGGTGGAATTCGTGAGCGGTGTCACCGATGAAGACATCACCACGATCTACAATGAAGCGACGATCGCCGTTTCGCCTTCCGTCTATGAAGGTTTCGGCTTTCCCTGCGGCGAGGCCATGTCCTGCGGCACACCTGTCATCGCGACGAATGGCGGCTCTCTGCCGGAAGTCGTGGGCGATGCTGGCATCGTGGTGCAGCATTCCAATCCGCCTGCCCTTGCCGCCGCCATCGCCACCATGCTCGACAACCCCGAAATGCGCGAGGCCTATGGCCGCGCGGGTCGTGAACGCATTCTCGCCCGCTTCAAATGGGAACGCGCCGCCCGCGAATGCGTGGAAATCTACAGGCAGACCATAGAAAATGCAGACAATCGATCTGAACGTGCTCGGGCTTAAAGACGGCCAACGCGCGCTCGACCTTGGTTGCGGCGCGGGACGGCATGTTCACGCCATGTATTACCATGCCGAATGTCATGTGGTCGGCATCGACCTCGGCTTCGAGGACGTGCGCCGCACGCGCGAAGGCTTCGGCACCTGCCCGGATATGGACCCGGAGACGAAGCGCGCCTTCTCGCTCTCGGTCGGCAATGCGCTATCGCTCCCCTTCCCGGATGCGAGCTTCGACAAGATCATCTGCTCGGAAGTGCTGGAGCATATTCCCGACTACGGGCAGGCGCTGAACGAGATCCATCGCATCCTGAAGCCGGGCGGCACACTCGCCGTCAGCGTACCGCGCTTCTGGCCCGAATGGGTCTGCTGGTTGCTTTCGGACGACTATCACAACGAGCCGGGCGGCCATGTGCGCATCTTCCGCGAAGGCGAACTCAAGGGCGCTGTCGAAAGCCGTGGCCTCTCCTTCTTTCATCGCCATTTCGCACACGGGCTTCATTCGCCATACTGGTGGCTGAAATGCGCGGTGGGCGTGAAACGCGAGGATGTGAAGATCGTCAATCTCTACAAACGCTTCCTTGAGTGGGACATTCTTCAGGCACCGTGGCTCACACGCACGCTCGAAAAGATTGCCGGGCCGCTGATGGGCAAGAGCGTCGTTCTCTATTTCCAGAAGGGAGCGGCATGACATATCTGACATGGGGCGACCGCCCGCCGGAAAACTTCTTTGACGGTTCGCGCGCGCGCATTCTTGAGCTGCAGCGCGATAATGGCGCGATCCCCTGGTATGATGGCGGTGTGGTGGACCCGTGGAACCACACGGAAGCAGCAATGGGCCTGACCGTGCTGGGCGAAATCGACCATGCGCGCCGCGCCTTCCGCTATCTTGCAGAAACGCAGCTCAAGGATGGCTCATGGTGGGGCCAGCTTGGCAGCGCCGTTCCCTTCGACGAAGAAGAGCAGCGTTTCACCGGCGAGGAAGAAGATGCAGGCCACCCGATCCGCGACACGAATTTCGCGGCCTACATCGCGACAGGTGCCTGGCACCATTTTCTCATCACGCGCGACCGCAAATGGCTTTCGGACATCTGGCCGCATGTGGAAGCAGCGATGGGCTTTGTCCTCGCCCATCAGAGCGAGCATGGCGATATTCGCTGGGCGGCGAATGATCCGCATACGCCGGAAGATGACGCGCTCGTAACGGGCTGCTCCTCCATTTACAAAAGTCTTGAATGTGCGGCGCAGATTGCGCGCGAACTGGGCCAGCCCTCGCGTGCCTTCATGGAAGCCCGTGCGCGGCTCGGCAAGGCGCTGCGCGACATGCCGCACCGCTTCGACCGCACATGGGAGCCGAAGGATCGCTACTCGATGGACTGGTACTATCCGGTCCTCGCAGGCGTCGTCACAGGCGAGGCCGCCCGAAAGCGCCTTGCCACCAAATGGGATATTTTCGTTGCGGAGGGTAAGGGCTGCCGCTGCGTGCTCGACCAGCCCTGGGTGACGGTCGCCGAAAGCGCGGAACTGACCATGGCCCTTCTCGTCGCAGGCCAGCGGCGCGAGGCGGAAGCCATGCTTTCATGGCAGCACCAGTGGCGCGCCGATTGCGGTGCCTATTGGATGGGCTATCAATTCGTGGATGAAGTCGCCTGGCCCGCTGAAAAGCCTGCCTGGACAGCCGCTGCCGTGATCCTCGCAACCGATGCCGTGGCGGGCCTCACCCCTGCCGCCCGCCTCTTTGCGGAACGAACGCTAGCCGAGGCGGCGGAGTAGCCGCAGGCTCTTCACCACACGCTCTTCTGCGAAAAGCCCGGACGCCAGCGCCAGTTTGTATATCTCGTAAGGCGGGCGACCGCCATCTTTCGGGTCCGGGAAAACATCATGGATCGCGAGAATGCCTCCCGGCA
>NZ_JBATWS010000217.1:0-13105 GCF_049672805.1 Parvibaculum sp. | reverse complement strand
CAGAAGCAGCATCCGCCATGGCCACTGGCGCCTCTTCCTGTGGGAAGCGGGTTGCCGTTGTGCGCCAGCCGCCAATGCTCGAAATGCGGATGATCTGCGCGCCCTCGTGGCCGGATGATGCGGCCTGAAAAGGCATGATGGTCGAGGGCAGCACTTTTGTGGTCGTGACCACCTCTCCGCCCGCCCCTGCTTCAAGCTCGGCAAGCCGCGCCGAAGCCTGCTCAAACTCCGGATCCACGGCGAGCGCCTGACGCAGATCCGCGCTCGCCCGTGCAACATCGCCCTTTTGCTCGAAGGAAAGCGCGCGGCCATAGAGCGGCAAACGCCTGTCGCGCCCGCGCATCTCGTCAATGGCTGCG
The DNA here is from genome assembly GCF_049672805.1 of Parvibaculum sp. Lineage (GTDB taxonomy): Bacteria > Pseudomonadota > Alphaproteobacteria > Parvibaculales > Parvibaculaceae > Parvibaculum. Next base: position 12,746 of record NZ_JBATWS010000217.1, on the reverse strand, counting down.
GAATAATGCGAGATCGCGTCATCAAGCTGGCCGCGCTGCCGCAGCAGATTGGCAAGGTTGTGATGCGCCGCTGCATAGCGCGGTGAAAGCTCTATCGCTCTTAGATAGTCGCGCTCTGCCGCTTGTTCCTGCCCGGTCCGGCCATAGGAAATGCCGCGATTGTAATGCGTCCGCGCCAGCACATCGCCGGACAGGCTCCGTGCCTCGATCGCACGCGTGTAATCGGCAATAGCCGCATCCTGCTCGCCGATCTTCTGAAAGGCGACACCGCGATGGTGATAGGCAAGCGCGCGGCCCTCAGGCGCAAGCCCGCCGCTATCGAGCGCATTGGAAAAATCGGCAACGGCCTTTTGATACTGGCCGTGTTCAATCGCGTCTGCCCCTGCACGCATCAGAGCGGCGGCTTCGCTTTCAGACGTCCCCGCCCCTGCCTGCGGCATGCTCATCGTCACACCGGCAAACATGGCGACCATGGCACCAATTGCCACCAGCCGCTTCGCACTGGAGATCATCCCCCGCATCTTTTGCCGCATCGACCGGCCCTCCTCGAAACGCGACAGCGGTAAATCCGGAATAATTTACCATGCGGAAGGTCGCAGCTTTCGGCGTGCCGAAAACACAAACTATATCAATGGGTTATCCAGAGGCGGCGACAGGCAATGCCTGACGGAATGAACGAATCGCCCTACTCCACTGTCACCGACTTGGCGAGGTTGCGCGGCTGGTCCACATCCGTACCCTTCGAAACGGCCGTGTGATAGGCGAGAAGCTGCACCGGGATCACATTCACGATGGGCGCAATGAGCGGGTGAACCGCAGGCACTTCGATGGTGGCCCACAGCCCCTCGCCCGCGCGGGCGATGCCTTCCTTGTCTGCAATCAGCAGAACATTGCCACCCCGCGCGATCACCTCCTGCATGTTGGAGATGGTCTTTTCAAAAAGCGGATCGACCGGCGAGATTACGACAACGGGCACGCTCTCATCGATCAGGGCAATCGGCCCGTGCTTCAGTTCCCCCGCCGCATAGCCTTCGGCGTGAATGTAGGAAATTTCCTTGAGCTTCAGCGCACCTTCAAGGGCGATCGGATAGTTGAAGCCACGGCCGAGATAAAGCACGTCCCGCGCCTTGGAGAGTTCCACGCTCAGCGCCTGAATATTCTCGTCAAACGCCAGAGCATCGACGACATGGCGCGGCACTTCCATCAGCGTGCGAACGAGATTGATTTCCTCATCCCGCGTGATGGTGCCACGCGCAAGGCCCGCGCGCACGGCAAGCACTGCAAGCGTTGCGAGCTGGCAGGTGAAAGCCTTGGTCGAGGCAACACCGATTTCCGGTCCGGCATAGGTCGGCAGGACCGCGTCGGAAGCACGCGCGATGGACGATTCCGTCACATTGACGACGGACAGGATTTTCTGTCCCTGCTCACGGCAATAATGGAGCGCCGCAAGCGTGTCCGCCGTTTCGCCGGACTGGGAAATGAAGATCGCAAGCCCGCCCTCCGGCAGCGCCGCCTCGCGGTAGCGGAACTCGGAGGCGATATCGACCTCCACCGACACACGCGCATAGCGCTCGAACCAGTATTTCGCCACAAGCCCTGCGAAATAGGCGGTGCCACAGGCAACGATAGTGATGCGCGGCACCGAAGCGAGATCGACCGGCAGCGTGATATCGCGGAAACTCTCATTCAGCGGGTCGAGATATTCCGACAGCGTATGGCCGATCACTTCCGGCTGTTCGAAGATTTCCTTCGCCATGAAATGCCGGTGATTGCCCTTGTCCACCATGGCGGCGGAAACATCGGTGATCTTGACCGGGCGCTTGACGATATTGCCGTCCGCATCATGGATCACCGCGCCATCGCGCGTGATCTCGACACGATCCCCTTCTTCCAGAAAGGCGACGCGGTTCGTCATCGGCGCGAGCGCAAAGGCATCAGAGCCGAGATACATGGCTCCGTCACCATAGCCCACCGCAAGCGGGCTGCCCCGCCGCGCACCGATCATCAGATCTTCATGGCCACGGAAAATGATGCCGAGCGCAAACGCTCCTTCAAGCTCCTTGATCGCGGTTTCAGCGGCCTCGCGCGGCTCAAGCCCCTTGTCCAGATAATGGGTGACGAGATGGGCGATCACCTCGCTGTCTGTCTCCGTCACGAAAACGGAACCCGCCGCCACCATTCTTTCGCGCAACTCGCGGAAATTTTCGATGATCCCGTTATGCACAATGGCAACACGGTCGGTAGCATGGGGATGGGCATTGCGTTCCGTCGGCGCGCCATGCGTTGCCCAGCGCGTATGGCCGATACCGATCTTGCCGTCGAGCGGGATTTCATCGATCAGCTTTTCCAGATTGAAGAGCTTGCCTTCCGCGCGGCGGCGATCAATCTCGCCCTTGTGAAGCGTGGCAATACCCGCGCTGTCATAGCCGCGATATTCCAGCCGCTTCAGCGCTTCCAGAATAACGGGCGCAACAGGCTCGCTGCCAATGATGCCGACGATACCGCACATACTTAATCACCTGAGGATTTCTTGGCTGCCGCATTCTTGCTGCGGAAGCTGGATGCCCAACCGGGCTTTTCAAATTGTTTGCCGCGCGCAACGGCCAGCGCATCCGGCGACACATTACGCGTGACGACACTGCCCGAGCCGATATAGGCACCGTCACCAATCGTCACCGGCGCAACAAGCGACGAGTTGGAGCCGATAAACGCGCCCGCCCCAATATCGGTGAAGAACTTGTTGAAGCCGTCATAGTTACAGGTGATCGTGCCTGCACCGACATTGGCGCCCTCGCCCACCCGCGCATCACCGATATAGGAGAGGTGATTGACCTTGGCACCGTCCTCGATCTTCGCCTTCTTTGTCTCGACGAAATTGCCAATCCGCGCCTTGCGGCCAATGCTCGATCCGGGACGAATGCGCGCAAAGGGACCGATCTCTGCCCCCTCACCGATTTCTGCCCCTTCAAGATGCGAGAAAGCCTTGATGGTCGCGCCCCGCGCAATGCGGCAACCGGGCGCAAAGACCACATTCTGCCCGACCGTTACATCCTCGCCGAAAACCGTGTCATGGCTGAGATAGACCGTGTCGGGGTCGAGAAAGGTCACTCCGCCCGCCATCGCCGCCGCCCGCAATCGCTTCTGCATCACGGCTTCGGCGGAAGCAAGATCGGCGCGGCTGTTCACGCCCTGAATGTCACTCTCCGGGCAGAGAACCGCGCTGCAGCTCAGGCCCACGGCGCGCCCGTGCGCGACGACGTCGGTGAGATAAAACTCGCCCTGAGCATTGTCATTTCTGAGCTTCGCAAGCAGTGACGCCAGATGCGCTGCGCGAATGGCCATCGGCCCGCCAAAACAAAGCCGGATCGCGCGTTCTTCCTCGCTCGCATCCTTGTGTTCCACAATGCGCAGAACATTGGCACCGGCTGTCACGATGCGGCCATAGCCGGTAGGGTCCGCGGCCTCGAATCCGAGGATCACAATGTCGCTTTCGTCACGACAGCGGGCCACCATGTCCGCCAGCGTCTCCGTGCGCACAAGCGGCGTGTCGCCAAAGACGACAAGCACCACGCCATCGCCGGACGGAATCTGCGCGGCCGCCGCTCGCACGGCATCGCCCGTGCCAAGCTGGTTTTCCTGAATGACTGTGACCAGATCCGGGCGAACGCCTTTTGCATGGGCGGAGACTTCATCCATACCGGGACCGACGACGAGCAGGCTCGCATCACTGCCAAGGTCTCCAGTCGCCGCCAGTACATGGCCCAGCATCGACCGTCCCGCAATCTGATGCAGGACTTTGGGCAGGCGCGACTTCATCCGCGTTCCCTTGCCTGCCGCCAGAATGACCGTGGTAAGCATGGCTGATGTCATCGTTGCAATCCGGCTCCGAAACAGCTCCCCAGCGCTGCGCAATGTGCCTCGGCGCCATTGTATGGAGAAATGAACTTATATTTCATTATGTTGCCCCAAAACCCTTACGAACGGGTAGAGGCACACCCTAGCGGTTTCGCTCCGCCAGACGCCGCTCCCAGGCCAGGGCATGAGCGACAATCGTATCGAGATTGTCAAAGGCTGGCTCCCAGCCGAGCGTCCTTTTGATCAGCGCCGGATTGGACACGATAGAGGCCGGATCACCCGCCCGGCGCGGCGCCTGCCGGATTTCAAAGCCACGCCCGGCTGCCCGCTCCACCGCGCCCAGAACGTCGCGCACCGAAAAGCCGTGACCATAGCCGCAATTGGCGATGAAGCTCTCCCCGCCCTTGCGAAGATGCCCCAGCGCCGCTGTATGCGCGGCCACGAGATCGCTCACATGGATGTAGTCCCGGATACAGGTGCCATCCGGCGTCGGATAATCATCACCATAGATCTCGATATAGGGCCGCTGCCCGAGCGCCGTCTGGCAGGCCACCTTGATGAGATGGGTCGCATTGGCCGTGGACTGCCCAACCCGACCCTCCGGGTCGCCGCCCGCCACATTGAAATAGCGCAGCGCGGCAAAGGTCATGTCATGCGCCGCCGCCACATCGACCAACATCCATTCCGTCATCAGCTTGGAGCGGCCATAGGGCGACATGGGCGCAAGCTGCGCATCCTCGCTCACCGGCGCATTGCCCACCATGCCGTACACAGCGGCGGTCGAGGAGAAGATGAAATGCTTCACGCCCGCCTTTACGCAGGTTTCGATCAGGCTGCGCGATTTGGCTGTGTTATTCAGATAATATTTGAGAGGGTTCTCGACGGATTCCGGCACGACGATGGAGCCGGCAAAATGGATCACCGCTTCAACGCCGTGATCCTTGAGCAGACGGCTGACAAGCGCCTCATCCGCAATATCGCCCTGATGGAAGCTCGCCGCTTCCTGAACCGCCCAGTCAAAGCCGGTCGAGAGGTCATCGATCACGACAACCTCTTCGCCCGCCCGGAGAAGATCAATCACGGCATGGCTGCCAATATAGCCAGCCCCGCCGGTAACCAGAACGCTCATGCCAACCCTCGTCGGGAATCATTTCCGACCAGAGTTATACCTTGAACTTCATCTCCACATAGTTGACGAGTTTTTCGACCGACTCCTCAATCGAGAGCGCCGACGTATCAATCGTCAGTTCCGGGTTCTCCGGCTCTTCATAGGGTGCGGAAATACCGGTGAATTCCTTGATTTCGCCCGCCCGGGCCTTCTTGTAGAGGCCCTTGGGATCGCGCGCCTCGCAGGTAGCAACATCCGCTTTGACGTAGATTTCGTGGAAATCCCCGTTCTCCAGCGCCTGTCGCGCACGGTCACGATCCGAGCGATAAGGCGAAATGAAGGAGGTAATGGCCACCATCCCCGCCCGCGCGAAGAGCGCCGCCACTTCACCCACACGCCGGATATTTTCCGCACGATCTTCCGGCGAGAAACTCAGATTGGCGTTGAGGCCGTGGCGCACATTGTCGCCATCCAGCACGAAAACGTTGTAGCCCTTCTCAAACAGCTTCTTCTCAAGCGCAATGGCGACCGTGGACTTGCCCGCACCCGAAAGACCGGTCAGCCACAGCACACCGCCCTTGTGACCATTGCGGAAGCTGCGTTCCTCGCGCGTCACGCCATGTTCGACACGGGTGATATTCGTGGAACGCGCCGTGATAAGGTCACGCTGGTTGGCATATCCCTCCATGGAGATGATGCCGCCGCCGGCAATATCGTACTTGTCGATCAGCACGAAGCGGCCCGTCTTCGGCGCGTTGTTGAACTCATCCAGCGCCAGCATGCGACGTGAGCGGAGAATGATTTCCGCCACCTGGTTGCGCTCTACCTGCTCCGAAGAATTGCTCGAAAGATCTGTCGTATCGATGATGCTTTCGATGGACTGCACCGTAACCGGCGCCTCCATCGTGCCGAGCTTCATACGATAGCTGCGACCTTTGACCATCGGCTCCTGACCAAGCCAGAAGACGCGGGCGCGGAACACATCCGTCTCGATCGGTGCATGTTCAATATGGCTGATGACCTCACCGCGCTCGACGAAAATCTGCTCATCAAGCGTGATGCCGATGGACTCGCCCGCTTCGCCTTCGGTTGGCAGCGGCTTGCCGGGAATGGCTGACCACGCCTCGATGCTTGCCACACGCGCCGTCTTGTTGGAGGGCGAGAAGATGATCTCGTCACCCACCGCGATCCGGCCTTCCTCGATGCGGCCCGCAATGATGCGGCGATGGTCGAACTTGTAAACATCCTGCACGGGGAAGCGCAGCGGCCGGTCCACCGGCGAGGCGGTCGGCATGAAGCTGTCGAGCGCCTTCACAACGGTCGGGCCCGTGTACCAGTCCATCGCGCCGGACGGCGTAACGATATTGTCACCTTCACGCGCCGAAACAGGAATAACAAAGGTCGGTGTCACGCCGATTGAGGTGAGATAGTCGCGATACTCCGCTTCGATGGCGTCGAACTTCGCCTTGTCGTAGCCGATCAGGTCCATCTTGTTCACGGCAACAGCGATCTGGCGAATACCGAGAAGATGCAGCAGATAGCCGTGACGACGCGATTGCTCGCGCACACCTTCGCCAGCGTCGATGATCAGCAGCGCCGCATCGGACTGCGCGGCACCCGTGATCATGTTCTTCAGAAATTCCTTGTGCCCCGGCGCGTCGATGATCGTGTAGTCGCGGGCATCCGTCTTGAACCAGATCTGGCTCGTATCAATGGTGATACCCTGATCGCGCTCCGCCTGAAGCGCGTCCATGAGAAACGCCCATTCAAACGGGACGCCGCGCTTTTCGCACACGGCCTTGATGGCTTCATACTTCCCTTCGGGGAGCGACCCCGTGTCATGGAAAAGACGGCCCACCAGAGTGGATTTTCCGTGATCGACGTGACCGACAATCACGATGCGCAGCAGGTCGCGCGCAGGCGCCGGGTTCTCATTCACGACGGCAAGTTTAACCTTGGCTTCTGAGGCTTCGGACATGACTTTTATTCCTTAGAGATAGCCGTCGGCGCGGAGACGTTCGAATGCGTCTTCCGCTTCGTGGTCCATGGCACGCCCGGAACGCTCGGCAACTTTCGTCGTCCGCAATTCCTCGATGATTTCTTCGATGGTGCTGGCGTTGCTTGCCACCGGAAAGGTTATGTCCTTGTCACCCAGCGAGCGATAGCGCTTTCCGTCCTTCGAGAAATAGAGCGGAATGGTCGGGATCTGCTCGCGCAGCGTGTAGAGCCAGATGTCGATTTCCGTCCAGTGCAGCAGCGGGTGAACGCGGATATGCGTGCCAGGCGGGAAATCCGTCTTGAACTGGTCCCAGAATTCCGGCGGCTGATCGCGGAAGTCCCACTGGCCGGTCGTACCGCGCGGGCTGAACACGCGCTCTTTTGCGCGGGTCGCTTCCTCGTCGCGGCGAATGCCTGCGAAAAGCGCGTTGAACTTGTGCTTCTTCAGCGCATCCTTGAGACCTTCCGTCTTGCGCGCGGCAGAGCGCGCCGCAGGCGGCAGCGTCTCGTCAACCGCATCAATCGGCGGGCACAGTTCGCGGATGAAGTTCAGCCCCCATTCGGCCGCATACCGATCCCGGAACTCGTACATTTCCGGAAACTTCTTCTCGGTATCAACATGCATGACCGGGAAAGGCACATGGCCGAAGAACGCTTTTCGCGCCAGCCAGATCATCACGTTGGAATCCTTCCCGAGCGACCACAGCATCGCGATGTTCTCGATGCGGTTGAACGCTTCCCGGAAGATGAAAATGCTCTGGCTTTCGAGCTGATCCAGACGGTCCATAAGAGCCTTCCTGCGGGAGCCGTAAGGCACCCCTCTATAAATCACATATAAAAACGGGAATTTAGGTTGTAATCCCGTTTGGTGCCTGTGATTTAAAGTGCGAGGGGCGCCTTTGCAAGCTCCATTTGGCTCTAAAACAGACGTCGTGATGAAAGCTCAGCGCCGGGGACCGAAAGCGCGGCCTTCTCCCATCCGGCCTGCCTTTTTGACTCCAGAATTCTTGTGGACAACCGCCCGGTTCACGGGCTTGTGCCGGATTGACAGGGCCGCCTTCCGGTCCCTGTTTTTCCGTTCTTCCAGCGCGCTCACCGCCCTGTCGAGCAGCGCCCTCAGTTCCTTTGCGTCCTCTTCCGCTTCCCGCTTCTTCATACCGTATCTGGAGAGCCACGCCCCGATCAGGACAACACCCAGCAGCGTCAGCCCGCCAATGATGGTCTGCATCTCCAGCGAAAAGCTCCCCAACTGTTCGACAACCGGCATTCTCAATCCCCGTCTTCTGATTTGGAGGCACAGCACGCCTGTACCTCCTGCGGAAAACCGCCTTGCAGGTTCCGCGCCTTCTGCGGAATCCGCGCACATCAACGCGTCTTAGCGGTCATCGGTGTGAGTAAATGAGCATTCCTTGTGCAACTGATTTCAAAATGAGCAGCACACGCTCATCAATCGCTTTTACGCAAAGCCCTGCTTTGTGTATGTAAGCGCCAGGAAAACTGGCAATGGAGACAGCGCGGATGGATGACATAGACAGTCTGATTGCCGGTTATCGGTCTTTCCGCCAGGGCACCTACAAGCAGAATGAAGAGCGGTATCGCGCGCTGGCCGCGACACCTCAGAAGCCCAAGGCGCTCATCATCGCCTGTTGTGACAGCCGGGCCGATCCGGCGATGGTTTTCCAGGCCGATCCCGGCGGTCTCTTTGTCGTCCGCAACGTCGCGAATATCGTTCCGCCCTATGAGCCGGATGACCGTCACCACGGCACCAGCGCCGCGCTGGAATTTGGCGTCAAGGTACTGGGGATCAAGAACATCATCGTGATGGGCCACGCTGCCTGCGGCGGCATGGAGGCGCTCTACAACACCTGCTGCGGCAAGGCCGCCCCCGGCGACTTCATCCCCAAATGGATTTCACTCGTGAAACCCGTCGCCGAGCGTGTGGTGGCAAAGCATGGCACGGCGGATCGCACAAAAACGCTGCGCCTTCTCGAACAGGAAGCGGTGATCGATTCGCTCGACCGTCTCCGCACCTTCCCCTTCATCCGCAGACGGGAGGAAGAAGGCACGTTGCGCCTGCATGGCTGGTTCTACGGAATCGGCACGGGAATTCTCTCGATCTATGATCCCGAGAGCGGCACGTTCAACGACGTGACGGAATAGGCTCCGACTTACGAACAGGATGCCGGTTTATTGCCGCTCACGTAGTTGCGGTAAACCCATCCAGACCGTCCATCCGCCCGGGTGACATTCAGCCAGGGCTCGCCCCCATCCTCATTCTGAAGAACCAGCGGTTCGCAGGGCTGCAACACGTCCAGCACCGCTCCGGCATTGGCCGGCTGCGCGCGCATATAGACATGGGCAGTGACAAAACGCTGACCCGCCGGTGTTTCCACCGCGGGCGTTTCCACCACAGGCGCAGCGGCCACTTCCACCTCGGCAGGCACCTCCGCCACTTCCGAAGTTCCGGCCAATAGCTGTAGTGCGAGATCTGCCGTTATGGGTGCGGTTGCAGCGCGCGGGAGAACGGGGCTTGCAGGCTTGATCTCAAGGGGCGCGACAAGCGGAGGCGTGACAACAGCACGGTCCGGCGCGGCCAGCACAACCGGCTCGTCCGGCGTCGATGAGAAATCGAACAGGGACAACGCAAGCACCGCCGCCCCGATGACCATGCCAGCCACCGTGTAACCGATCCGCCGGGGCGATACCGTCCAGACCGGTTCGGGATAGGCATATTCGACGCTCTCGATATTCTGCTGAACTTCTTCCCCGAGGCGCGTCAGCGGCGCCTCGATATCCACATCGAGATGCTTCGCATAGGCGCGCGTGAAGCCGATGGTCTGGGGCAGCGCCGGAAGGCGCTCAAACTGCCCGGCCTCAATGGCTTGAAGATAAACGGGCTTTATCCGCAGCGAGTCAGCAATGTCCCTGAGGGTCAGCCCGGCCGCGAGGCGCGCCTCGTTCAGCCGTCGCGCGATTTCCTCCCTGTGTCCTGTCATCTCATGGCACTCCGCCGTCGACATTTCGCAAGAAGGTAGCCCGACATAGTTACCAAGAATGTACCATTTTGTCTTTTACACACGACAAAACGGCCATTTTCGCACCAATCTGCGGGATTTCGCCCCGGCCCACAAACTCCTGCCCTGAACTGTGAAACCCCTTTTGACAAAAGGCTTTAGAAGGGCCACATTGATCTTATGCGACATGTGAATGCACGACAGTTTCGGACTCCCGGAACGTTGCTCGCGGGCTCTTAGCCCCGGGCCGACGCCGCATTCTTGCGCGCGACGTCCGGGGATACCCCTACCTCACCCCCTGCATATTTCTCGATGGCGAACCCGTATGGCACTTCGCTTTGATGAGGACTATCGACATGTCGATGCGCAATCGCAGCTCACCGCACCTTTATTCTGTTCCGCTTTCGGCTGGAAACACTGTCGAAAGACCCATTCTGGGCCTGCATGATTATGGGCGGCTTGAAGTCGCAACCTATGAACAGTTCGACATGCTGAGCCCGATGCGCTCGCGCATTGCGAGATTGCTCGCTGATGCACATGTCATTCCGACCAGCGAAATGCCGCCGAATGTCATCACGCTGGGAAGCACTGTTCGCTACCGCGTGGATAGTGACCGTATAGAGCGGCGTATGCTGACGATCGGTCGCGAGAATGTCCCCCATAACGGCCAGTATGTGAGTGTGCTGACACCGGTGGGGCTTGCCCTTCTCGGCCGCAAGCCGGGAGAAACGGTGGTGACTGAGACCTTCGATGGCCTCAAGCTCACCATCGACATTGTAATGCTGGAACATCAACCCGAAGCCGCCGCCCGCGCGCAAAATGCAGGGCCGGACGACGACGGAGGACCGGAGGCAGCCTGATGGCTACGACTGAAACGAACGAAACAAAGGCGAAAAACCTGCCGCCCATCTTCGTGGCAGAAGAACAGTTCGACGAGCTCTCCGAGATTGCGGAGCGGCTTGCCGATGTCTTGCCGGAAGTGTCCGAATTTCTCGACCAGGAATTGTCGCGAGCGAAACTCATGCCGCTCTCACACCTCCCGCGCGAGGTCGTAACGGTGAATTCCACGGTCGAATTCGTGTTCGGCATGAAGGGCCGGCCCGAAAAGCTGAAACTCGTCTATCCGGCAAAGGACATCCCGGAAGGCTGCATTTCGCTTGCCTCGCCCGTAGGCGTGGCACTTCTCGGTATGCGCGAGGGCGAAACCATCAGCTGGACCTCGCGTCACGGCGATCTGCGCTGGCTCAGGGTCGTGAAGGTCGTCAATCGCGATTGATAATAAAGGCGGCGCCCGTTCTCCGGGCGCCGCTTTCTATTTCGGGTCGCGATAAGGCTCAGGCGATGCTTCGAGATATTGCGGAAGCCCGTCATCGAGACAGACCCACGGCAAGCGCGCCGAGACCCAGATATGCATCTCCGGGTGAATCGCCGCAGGATTATCAAACGTGGCAAGCGGAAAGCCGAGCCTGTCGGCATCGATCGGCTCAACCGTAAGCCGCGTGCCGCAGCGCGGACAGAAATGCCGCCGCAGCCGGCCGGATGACTGCCATGATGCCGTCTCGCCCGTGACCGTGACAGCCGATTTCTGAAAGCTCGCAATCGCCAGAAAGGGCGCGCTCATCGCCTTCTGGCAGAGACGGCAATGACAGATGCGAACGCCGAGAGGTGCCGCCTCGGCACGAAACCGCACCGCGCCACAAGAACACCCGCCCTCATAAGGCGGCGGAAGATTCGCTGGATTTTCTGGCATGAGTTCACCGGGGCTGATTGCTGAAACGCTGCTGACGATCCATCTCGGATTGCCAATACCGTCGCCCGGATTTTACTCGGAAAGCATCACTTTCGTCGCGTCTCGCGCGAAAAAGTGGTGAGCCCTGATGGGATCGAACCATCGACCTACTGATTAAAAGTCAGCCGCTCTACCGCTGAGCTAAGGGCCCACCGAACAGGACGGAAACCAGCCGTCCCGCTGAATGTGGCCGGAACTTAAGCGCCACGTTCCACTGGGTCAACAGCGGGATTTGCCACAGCCAACTTATTGTTCCGATTGAGCCTTCTTCGGCTCAAAGCGGTCAATGTCCCCCGCCGCCTGCGCCGCCTTGAACGCGCTTCGGAATGCCTCGAAGCGTCCTTCCGCAATGGCCGCCCGCATCTCCGCCATCAGAGACTGGTAGTAGTGAATATTGATCCAGCTCACCAGCATGGCGCCCAGCATCTCGCCCGACTTGATCAGATGGTGCAGATAGGCGCGCGAATAATCCCGTGCCGCCGGGCAAGTGCTTTCCTCATCAAGCGGACGCCGGTCTGCTGCGTGGCGCGCGTTTTTCAGGTTCACCTTGCCCCGGCGTGTGAAGGCAAGGCCGTGGCGGCCATTGCGGGTCGGCATCACGCAATCGAACATGTCGATGCCGCGCGACACCGCCTCGACAAGATCATCCGGCGTACCGACGCCCATCAGATAGCGCGGGCGATCCTCCGGCAGCGCCGGAACGGTAAAGTCGAGTACGCGGAGCATTTCAGCCTGCCCCTCGCCCACGGCAAGGCCGCCCACCGCATAGCCTTCAAAACCGATCTCGCGCAGCCCCGCCGCAGAACGAAGCCGCTCTGCCTCATAGATGCTGCCCTGCACGATGCCGAACAGCGCCATCCCTTCCTTGCGATGCGGCTGCTTTTCGAAAGCCTCCCGCGAGCGGCGTGCCCAGCGCAGCGACAGCTCCATCGAAACGCGCGCCTGTTCCTCCGTCGCAGGAAACGGCGTGCACTCATCGAGT
>NZ_JBATWS010000216.1:0-1678 GCF_049672805.1 Parvibaculum sp. | reverse complement strand
GCAGAATGGGAGTGAGAAGCGCCGCCACAGGCGTGATTGCCGCTGCTTGGACTGCGACCTAAAACGGGCTGAGATTCGTGAAATCCATAGCCGCTCTTTCTGGCGCTACACCGCGGCGTTTGCGCTGATAGCGTCGATTATCGGCTCCGCTTGGTACAACTTTGTAGGCAGTCGTACGCCCACTTGGGACTTTCTTCTTTCCGCGCTACAAAGCGTCCCATGACGAAAGACACTCCTCCCGTTCACATAGTTGGCGCCGGCATGGCGGGTTCCGAGGCGGCCTGGCAACTCGCACAGGCGGGTTGCCCCGTGGTGCTCCACGAGATGCGCCCGTTGGTGAAAACTGATGCCCACCACACCGATGGTTTTGCTGAGCTTGTCTGCTCCAATTCCTTCCGTTCGGATGATTATGAGCTGAACGCAGTCGGCCTGCTGCATGAGGAAATGCGCCGGGCGGGTTCCATCATGATGGAGGCGGCAGAAGTCGCGCGCGTGCCCGCAGGCGGCGCGCTGGCTGTGGACCGCGACATCTTCTCCGACTATGTGACGAAGAAACTCACCGCGCATCCGCTCATCACGGTGGAACGCGGCGAGGTTGACGGCATTCCGCCCGCCGAATGGGACAATGTCATCATCGCCACGGGGCCGCTCACATCTGACAAGCTCGGCAAGGCGATCAGCAACCTCACAGGCGCGGATGAACTCGCCTTTTTCGATGCGATTGCACCGATCGTCTATCGCGACAGCATCGACATGTCGGTCTGCTGGTTCCAGTCGCGCTATGACAAGGAAAGTGCGGGCGCGTCCGGCCCCGCAGGCGCGGGCAAGGACTACATTAACTGCCCGATGACGCGTGAGCAATATGACGCCTTCATCGAGGCGCTGCTTGCGGGTGAAAAGACCGAGTTCAAGGACTGGGAGAAATCCACGCCCTATTTCGATGGCTGCCTGCCCATCGAAGTGATGGCAGAGCGCGGGCATGAGACGCTGCGCTTCGGGCCGATGAAGCCGGTCGGCCTCACCAATCCCCATGCGCCGGATGTGAAGCCCTATGCGATCGTGCAGCTTCGGCAGGATAATGCGCTCGGCACGCTCTACAACATGGTCGGCTTTCAGACGAAGCTGAAACATGGCGAGCAGACGCGCATCTTCCGCACCATCCCCGGCCTTGAGAATGCAGAGTTTGCGCGGCTTGGCGGGCTGCACCGCAACACTTTCATCAACAGCCCCAATCTACTTGACGGCGTGATGCGGCTGAAAAATGATCCGCGCCTCCGCTTTGCCGGGCAGATTACTGGCGTTGAAGGCTATGTCGAAAGCGGCGCGATGGGCCTGCTTGCCGGCCGCTTCGCTGCCGCAGAGCGGCAGGGCCGCGCCGTCACGCCCCCGCCCCGCACGACCGCGCTCGGCGCCCTTCTCGCGCATATCACAGGCGATGCGAATGCGGCGACCTTCCAGCCGATGAATGTGAATTTCGGCCTCTTCCCGGAGCCGGAAGTGCCGCGCGACGAAAACGGCAAGCGCCCGCGCGGCAAGGCAAAAGCCCCCGCCCGCAAGCGTGCCTATACGTCCCGAGCGCTGCGCGATCTTGAAGGCTGGCTCACGCCACAGGCGGAAGCTGCCGAATAATCAGCACGAATAATCAGCACGAATAATCAGCCGGAATAATCAGAATGTG
>NZ_JBATWS010000215.1:0-3481 GCF_049672805.1 Parvibaculum sp. | reverse complement strand
CGTCATCCGGTCCTGTAGTGCAGAACCGCGTGTGACAATAACACCTACAGATATTGCGCCTTCCGCATGCAGCCGCTTGAAGTTTTCTAGATCACGATCGAAAAATGGATCTTTGTTATTCCATTCGATCTCCAGAGCAAGCGTCCTACCGTTGGCAAAGTGGCGCACATGATCAATCTCATGACTGATGGATTCTCTCTCCACGCCGTTTATCGTCTTTCTGATCTCGAAGTTTGCCTTGTTCCATCCGAGCTCGGTCAGTGTCCGGCGCAGACGCTGTGTGCCCTTCGCTTCACCGCCGCCCGACCCGATAATCTCATCTATAGGAATAGTTATCTCTTCAAGCGCCTTGTTTAACTCCAGCAGCGCATCTGGAAAATCCACTGACAGGATTGCCCACGCGTGAGAGTGAAACTCGATCTGAAATCCTTTGGCTTCTAGTCGTTCAAACATCCAGCCTCCCCAATCTGGTTCATTTTGACGCCAAAAGAGGACAAAATCCACGCACAAAAAAGGCCCCGCAAGACGGGGCCTTTTCTTTTCGGTGATGGTGGCTCAGCGCAGGCTGGCGCAGAAGCGCTGGATGCGCTGGCAGGCATCCGTCAGCTCTTCTGTGGATGTCGCATAGGAGATGCGGAAGAAGGGCGAGAGACCGAATGCCGCGCCATGCACAACGGAAATGCCTTCCGCCTCGATCAGCGCGAGCGCGAAGTCTTCGTCGCTCTTGATCACCTTGCCATCCGGCGTTGTCTTGCCGATGCAGCCTTCGCAGGACGGATAGACATAGAAGGCACCCTCGGGCGTCGGGCATTTCAGACCCTTCGCCTGATTGAGCATGGAGACGACAAGGTCGCGCCGTGCCTTGAATGCTTCCGCGCGCTGAGGAATGAAATCCTGCGGCCCGTTCAGCGCCTCGACCGCTGCCCACTGGCTGATTGAGGTCGGGTTCGAGGTGGACTGGCTCTGCACCTTTGTCATCGCCTTGATGAGCTGCTCCGGCCCGGCGCAATAGCCGATACGCCAGCCCGTCATCGCATAGGCTTTCGACACACCGTTCATGGTGAGCGTGCGGTCATAAAGACCCGGCTCCACCTCGACCGGTGTTGCGAATTTGAAGCCGTCATAGGTGAGATGCTCATACATATCGTCGCTGAGAATCCACACATGCTCATGCTTCATCAGCACATCGGTGAGCTTCTTCAGTTCCGCAGCCGTGTAGGCAGCACCCGACGGGTTCGAGGGCGAGTTGAAGATGACCCATTTGGTCTTGGGTGTGATCGCCTTTTCCAGCGCCTCGGGCTGCAGCTTGAAGCCGTCTTCAAGCCGCGTCTCGACCGCCACCGGCGTGCCGCCGCAAAGCGCTACGATATCGGGATAGGACACCCAGTAAGGCGCCGGGATGATGACTTCGTCTCCGGGGTTCAGCGTGGCGACCATCGCATTGAAGATGATCGGCTTGCCGCCCGGCGCAACGAAAGCCTGGCTCGGCTTGTAGTCGATATTGTTCTCGCGCTTGAACTTCGCGCAGATCGCTTCCTTGAGTTCCGGAATGCCATCGACAGCCGTGTACTTCGTCTTGCCTTCGCGGATAGCGCGGATAGCGGCTTCCTTGATGTTCTCGGGCGTGTCGAAGTCAGGCTCGCCGGCCGCAAGCGAGATCACATCGCGGCCGAGGGCTTTCAGGTCGCGCGCTTTCTGCGTGGCGGCAATGGTTGCCGACGGCTGGATGCGGTTAAGCGCGTCTGAAATAAAGCCCATGACAAGCCTCCTGTTGGCGGGCGCATTACCCAAGCGGGTGAAAGATCGGGCGCAACCTAAGCCCGCCCGTGCCAAAGAACAAGAGCCGCGACAAGAAGGCGCGCCGCGAAATCCTAGGCCACTGCCACAGGCACGGAAGCCACGTCGCGCACCGGCTCGCCAAAGACAAGCTGCATGGGAATGACACCCGCCCAGACCGGTAGCGCCATATCCGCTTCATCATCAAGCGGGCCACCCGTGCGAACCTTCGCCGCGACCTCGACAAGCGGCAGGCGCAGCATTTCCGTTGCCTTCGCCTCCTGCTCATTGGCGGGCCGCTCGCCGGAAGGCCGGCCCTGCCGCACCCGTGCGGTGATGAGCGCCATGGCGCGGGTCTTTTCCTCGCCCGTCACCCGTTCAGCCCGTCCATGCACCATGACGGAGCGATAGTTCATCGAGTGGTGAAAGGCAGAGCGCGCAAGCACCAGCCCGTCGAGATGTGTGACGGTCAGGCAAAAAGGCGCCCCACCAACGAGATGCTTCACCAACCGGCTCTTGCGTGAGCCATGCAACAGGACGCTTTCCCCGTCCCGCACATAGAACATGGGAAGGGCAACAGGCAGCCCGTCCACCACGAAGGCGATGTGGGCGACATATCCCTCATCCAGAATGGAATGGACGAGCGCCCGGTCATAGCTGGCGCGCTTGGGCGCCTGCCGCACCCGGTAGCTCTTTGAAGTCTGATAGTCACACATGGGCCTGTCCCCGCTCGCTGAAATGCGGCCCGACTATTTGCCCAAATTGGCCCTGTCAAAAGGACCATTGTTGGAAATAGAATGGAGCCAACATGCGCGGGGTAAAACGGATGAACATGCACTCGACCCCTTTGCCGCTCGGCACCATCGCACTGGACGAGACGAGCGCCACACCGCTCTACCGCCAGCTTTATGAGGCGCTGCGTAGCGCCATTCTGGAAGGCCGTCTGCATCCCGGCATCCGGCTCCCTTCTTCCCGCAGCTTTGCGGGTGAGCTTCGCGTCGGTCGCAACACCGTTCTTGCCGCCTATGAACAGCTCACCGCAGAAGGTTATCTCGAGGGACGCGTGGGCGCAGGCACCGTTGTCGCAGCCACATTACCGGACACGCTCTTTCAGCCGGAACGAAAGCTGCTGCACAGGGAAAAGCCTAAGTCCGTGGCGCAAGCGCCCCGCCGCCTGTCGCAGCGCGGAGAGGCACTTTCCGCGACACGTCGCTCTGTTGCTACCTATATGCGCGGTGATGGTCAGCCCTTCCAGACCGGCCTGCCCGCCATTGACGAATTTCCGGCCCTTGTCTGGAGCCGCCTTCTCGCGCGCCACAGCCGCGACACCCGGCAGCCCGTGTTCGGCTATGAAACAGGTCAAGGCGAACCCGCCTTGCGCGAGGCGATTGCCGCCTATGTCGGCGCGTCGCGCGGCGTCGTCTGCACCGCCGATCAGGTGATCGTGACCGTCGGTGCGCAGGCGGCTCTCGACCTGACGACGCGGATGCTGCTCGATCCGGGCGATCCCGTCTGGCTCGAAGATCCGGGCTATCTCGGTGCCCGCGGCGCACTGTCGGCGGCTGGCGCCAAAATCATTCCCGTGCCGGTCGATGAAGAAGGGATTGATGTGGCAGAAGGCATTCGCCGCGAGAAGCAGCCAAAGCTTGTCTATGTCACGCCCTCGCACCAGTTTCCGCTCGGCGCAACGCTGTCTCTGCCCCGC
>NZ_JBATWS010000214.1:0-15240 GCF_049672805.1 Parvibaculum sp. | reverse complement strand
CGCCGACCGGAAGCCCGCCCCCGACCCCCTCGCCATTGATGAAAGGGTCATCCCGCAGATTGAGGCGCTGGAACTTGAACGGGGCCGCCCGCTCATCATTTCCGATGCGGATGAGGTGCTGCTCCAGTTCGTCTCGGGGCTTGAGCGTTACCTCGAAACGCAGGATCTCTGGCTCGACCTTCAAAGCTTTGCGCTGACCGGCAACATCAAGCGGCGCGGCACGAACGAACCCGTTCCCCCAGCCGAAATGCCGAAACTGCTCGAAGCGTTTTTCGCCTCCTCGACCCGGACTCTCATCGCTGTGCCGGGCGCGGCAGAAGCGCTCGCAGCCTTGTCGGAGCGGGCGCAGATTGTCGTCCTCACCAATGTGCCGCTTGAAGCAAAGGCCGAGCGCGAGGCGTGCCTCGCCCAGCAGGACATTCCCTTCCCCGTTATCGCGAATACAGGGCTGAAGGGCGGCGCTGTTCGCCGCCTTGCCGAGCGCGTGGAGGCCCCCGTCATCTTTCTTGATGACATTCCGCACAATCTGTCCTCGGTCGCAAAGGCACATGCGCCCGCGCATCTCATCCATTTCATAGCGGATGCCCGCCTTGCGAAATTGCTCGGCCCGGCGAGAGAAAGCCATTTCCACACGACGCTCTGGCCCGAGGCCCATGCCTTTATCGACGGCGTTCTGAAAGCAGACGGTTTCTGAACCGCGCTGCCTTCCGCTTTCCCGCTGCGGCCATGCTATTCTCCGCGCAAAAAGGGAATCTCTCATGCGGATCGGCATAGATCTCGGCGGCACTAAAATCGAAGGCATCGCGCTTGGCCCGGACGGCACGGAACGCGCGCGCAAACGCGTGCCGTCGCCCCGCAATGACTATGCGGCGACCATTACAGCAATCCGCGATCTCGTCGCGTCGCTTGAGGCGGAAGCGGGAACGCAAGGCAGTGTCGGCATCGGCATGCCCGGCGCGATTTCACCCGCCACGGGACTTGTAAAAAACGCGAACAGCACATGGCTGAACGGCCAGCCCTTTCACGCAGACATTGAAGCAGCACTAGCTCGCCCCGTGCGGCTTGCGAATGATGCAGACTGCTTTGCCCTGTCCGAAGCAACAGACGGCGCCGGTGCAGGCGCGCCCTCTGTCTTCGGCGTCATTCTGGGTACAGGCGTCGGCGGTGGCATCGTGGTGAATGGCAGGCTGCTATCCGGCCCCAACGCCATTGCAGGCGAATGGGGACACAATTCCCTGCCCTTCGTCCTGCCGGATGAGATGCCGGGGCCGGATTGTTATTGCGGCAAGAAGGGCTGCATTGAAAGCTGGCTGTCCGGGCCGGGCTTTGCGGCCGACTACATGCTCGACACGCGAGAAGCCCTCTCACCGGAAGGCATTGTTGCTGCGGCGCAGGCCGGCAATCGGCCCGCCCGCTTCGCATTGCGGCGCTATGCCGACCGCCTAGCCCGCGCGCTTGCCCATATCATCAATATTCTTGATCCCCATGTCATCGTGCTGGGCGGCGGCATGTCGAATATCGACGCGCTTTATGACGAAGTGCCCGCACGCTGGGGCGCGTACATTTTCTCCGACACAGTGGCAACGCGCCTTGCCCGCCATCAGCATGGCGATTCAAGCGGTGTGCGTGGTGCCGCGTGGCTGTGGTCGGCGGACAATAATCCATGAGCATGGCGCAGGGCCTTTGCCGGGATTGCTTTGAGCCGACACCGGAAGGTGCAGAGCGATGCCCTTCCTGCAAGCGCCCGCGCGTCATCTTCCACAAGGAACTGCACACACTCACCATCGCCCATCTCGATTGCGATGCCTTCTACGCAGCGATCGAAAAGCGTGACAACCCTGAACTGCGCGACAAGCCGCTGATCGTGGGCGGCGGCCAGCGCGGCGTCGTCTCCACCTGCTGCTACATTGCGCGCATACGCGGCGTGCGCTCCGCCATGCCCATGTTCAAGGCGCTTGCTGCCTGCCCGGAAGCGGTAGTGGTGAAACCGGACATGGAGAAATATGCCGCCGTGGCGCGTGAGGTTCGCAAGCTGATGCGCGATCTGACGCCGCTGGTGGAACCCGTCTCCATCGATGAAGCCTTTCTCGATCTCACCGGCACGGAGCGGCTGCACCACGCAAGTGCCGCTTCAAGCATGGCGCGACTTTCGAAGCGCATCGAAGATGAAATCGGCATCACTGTTTCCATCGGCCTTAGCCATAACAAGTTTCTCGCAAAATTCGCCTCCGACCTCGACAAGCCGCGCGGCTTTGCCGTGATCGGTCGGGAGGAGACGCTTTCCTGTCTTGCGGCCCGCCCCGTCTCGTCCATCTGGGGCGTCGGCAAGGCGCTGGAAGCAAAGCTTGCGCGGGACGGCATCACGCGCATCGCGCAATTGCAGCAGATGGAAGAGAACGACCTCATGGCGCGCTATGGCAGCATGGGCCGCCGCCTCTATCACCTCGCGCGCGGACAGGACAGCCGCCATGTCGAGCCGATGCATGAGACGAAAAGCATCTCGGCGGAAACAACCTTTATGCGCGACATTTCAAACGCGGCGGAGCTTGATGCCATTCTCTGGCCGCTCTGCGAGAAGGTGTCGCGCCGTGCCAAGGCCGCCGGCCTTTCCGGCCAGACCGTCGTGCTGAAACTCAAGACAGCGGATTTCAAGACGCGCACCAGAAGCCAGACCCTGCCCGATCCGACACAGCTTGCCGAAGTGATCTACCGCACCGCGTCGCCCATGCTCGCCCGCGAGGCGAAGGAGCGCACGAGCTTCCGCCTGCTCGGCGTCGGCATATCGGGCCTTACCGATGGCGACATTGCCGATCCACCCGACATGCTCGACCCCGACGCCACCCGCCGCGCGGCAGCCGAGCGCGCGATGGACAGGCTCCGCGAGAAGTTCGGCGATCTTTCCATCAGCAAGGGACGGGGCTTACGGAAATAGCACGCCTCAGCACGGACCCTCAGAAAAGAAAGTGATCTCGCTGAGCCGTGCCTTGATCTCGAGTTCCGTATAATTCAGCCGAAGGTCGGACGAGACGCCATTGGCAAAGAGCGTGAAGCTCATTTCGAAATCGGGCAGCCCTTCCGTATTGTCGAGATCGAAATAGCTTGCATGGGTGTTCCACCCCGCAAGCTCTTCCAGCAGCTCGCCGCCCTTCACGCCCGAAGCGGTCGGGGACGTACCGGGCCCGGTAACGAACACACTGACGCGCTTTTCTTTCTCTTCCGTCCCGTCGAAATAGATCTGCTCAAAAATACGATCGCCCCGCCGCATCGACTCGATCCAGGCACGCATGGAAGCAATGGGGAAAAGCGTTTCCGGGTGGAGCGTAACCACTTCCTCGCCTTCCCGTTCGAGGGTGACGCGGCCATCCTTGCCCCGGCGCGCGATGCCGCCTTCACGGCTGGTCAGTTCACCCCCCAGATACTCCGTCAGCGTGTAGCTGAACTCGTCGCTTGCTTCCGTCTCGAAGGTGCTGAGGCGGCTGTCGCTGGTCACGCCGCCCCCTTCCCCGCCAAAGCGCATCACCATGCGCTGCATCATGGTGTAACCACCGCAGGCAGGCCCGCCCTGCCACTCCACCACCATGCGCCCGTCAAGCCCGTTTATGTCGCTCGCCATCTCCGTGCGGCCAAGCGAAAGCTCATAGACGGCCCGGTGCATCTGGATGGGCAGCGGCTCCGCCGCCGCGGGCATGCAAAGCGAAAGAGAAATGCCGACCGCCGCCAGCCATCCGAAGCCGTGTTGCCGCACCCGAACACCACCTTCCATGCGCCTTGCCACCCTTTCCAGAAGTTACACCATCCGCTAAACCGGAAGGTGAGATCAATAGCCGGAACGCAAAATGCACCGCCCCCGCCTCTTCGTGACCCGCAAACTGCCCCCCGCCGTAGAGGCCCGCGCGGCCCGCGATTACGAGGCCATTTTCAACACAAACGACGGGCTGCCTGCTGCCGATGAGATTCTCAAAGGCGCGGAAGGCAAGGATGGCCTCCTCGTCACGGTGACGGACCGCGTCAATGCCGATCTGATCCGCGCGCTGCCGGAAAGCGTGCGGATCATCGCGACCTTCTCGGTCGGCTATGACCATATCGATGTCGCCGCCGCGAAAGCGCGCGGCATTATCGTCACCAACACACCAGATGTGCTGACGGATGCGACCGCCGAAATCGCCATGCTTCTGATGCTCGGTGCAGCACGAAACGCCACTTCATCCATTGCGGCGCTGCGCGGCGGCAAATGGAAAAACTGGGCACCCACCGGCATGCTCGGCACGGAATTGACAGGCAAGCGCCTCGGCATTCTGGGTCTCGGCCGCATTGGCCGCGCCACCGCAAAGCGCGCCCGCGCCTTCGGCATGGCGATCCATTATCACAGCCGGAAGCGCCTGCCCGAAGAACTGGAAGAAGGCGCGATCTACCACGAAAGCGCGGACGATCTTTTCCGCGTCTCCGATGTCCTCTCCATCCATTGTGCCTCAACACCCGAAACACGCGGCCTCATCAACCGCCGCACCATCGCGCTGCTTCCCGAAGGCGCGATCATCGTGAACACGGCGCGCGGTGATATTGTGGATGACGACGCGCTTATAGAGGCGCTCGCATCAGGCCGTATTGGCGCGGCGGGGCTGGACGTGTTCAACAATGAGCCGAACTTTCATCCCGGCTACCTGCCCCTCCCCAACGCTTTCCTCCTGCCGCATCTCGGCAGCGCCACGCTGGAAACGCGCAACGCCATGGGCTTCCGCGCGCTCGACAATCTTGATGCGTTTTTTGCGGGCAGCACCCCCCGCGATCTGGTCACGGCCTAGAAGGCATCTCTTGCCGAATCCGGCAAAAATTGCCGGGCACCTATTGGCACGACACAGGCCAACAGCTTGGATTTCTGCCATCTTTGCTCTGGCCCCGGCTTTGCACCCCCTGCGCCTGCTGACACGCTTCAAGAGGGGTCGCGCATAGGCGCGAAGAGGGCAATGGCTTATCCCAGGCGCACGCTCGAAATGATAACGAATACCACCGTTACCGGAGCCATGCCGGATACGGTGCTGATGCAGGATCCGCAAACAGAGCGTTTCCGCGAGAACCTGCGTCTCGTCGCCCATGGCCCTGCAACCCACCACCTCGCCCGCGAAGCACTCGCCTATGCGAATGAAGCGGAGGCCCGCATCCTCGACCTCAATGCGCGCATCCGTCAGCTTGAAATGCTGACGCAGACGGATGAACTGACTGGCCTTCTGAACCGACGCGGCTTTGATGATGTGATCCGCCGCAACCTCTCCAGCGCCGCACGCTATGACGAGACCGGCCTTCTCGCCTATATCGATCTCAACGGCTTCAAGACCATCAATGACCAATATGGCCATATGACGGGCGATGCAGTGCTGCGCGCTGTGGGCGCCTACCTGAAGAAGAATATCCGCACCACCGACTATGCGGCGCGCCTTGGCGGCGACGAATTCGCAATCCTTTTCGTGCGCGCCAGTCTCAAGCCCGCCCGCGAACGCGCGAAAGAGCTGGTGCGCGGCATCTCGAAGCTCGCGATCACCTGCAAGTCGAAGAAAATCGCAATCAGCGCGAGCCTCGGCCTCGCCGCCTATAAGGGCGACACGAAGGCAGAGAGCCTGATCGAGCAGGCAGACCGAGCCATGTATGCCGACAAGAAGCATGGCGGCCGCGCTGCCCGCCTCACCACGAACGGCTGATCAGGTCGCAGGGGTACCCTTTGGCTGTTGCTGCGTGATGCAGTGGATCGAGCCGCCGCCATAGGCGATGTCGAGGGCGGGCACCGTCACGACCTTCCGCCCCGGGAAAGCCTCCGCCATGATCGCCGCCGCCCGCTCATCATTCGGGTCATCATAGCCCGGCATGATGACGCCGCCATTGGCGATATAGGCATTCACATAGGAAGTGCAAAGTCGCCGCCCGTCAGGCCGCCGCATCTGGCGCTGGGGCTGCGGAATCTCGATCACCTCAAGCGACTTGCCGCGCGCATCCCGCGCCGCCTGAAGCCGCGCCTTGTTGTCCTGCATCCGCGCATGGTTCGGATCGCTTTTGTCATCCGGCATGTGCAGCAGCACGCGGCCCTCGCCAGCAAATGAGGCGATCATGTCCACATGCCCGCTCGTCTCATCATCCTCAAGACCGAAATCAAGCCAGATGATGCGCGAGACGCCAAGCATCAGCGCGAGGTTTTCTTCGATCTGCTGACGCGTCAGTTCGGGATTGCGATTGTCATTGAGAAGACATTCTTCCGTGGTGAGAAGCGTGCCGAAGCCATCCACCGAAATGGAGCCGCCTTCCAGCACCTGTTCGCCGCGATATTTGCGCATCCCCAGATGGTCGAGAAGCCGCCCGCCGAGCTTCGCATCATTTTCATAGCCGTGATAGGCATTGCCCCAACCATTGAAACCCCAATGCGTACCCGCGACCTGGCCCTTGCCATCGATCACGAAGATGGGACCGGTATCGCGCGCCCAGCTGTCATCAATGGGAAGCGGCACGATCTCCACCCCCCGCCCGCAGGCAAGTCGTGCCTCGGCTTCTTCTCCGGGACGGCAGATCATGGAGACAGGCTCGAACTCCGCAATGCTGCGCGCCACCCGCGCATAGGCCGCGCGCGCTTGCGGCAATTGCTCACCCCATACCTCGCCCCGGCATGGCCACTGCATCCAGCAGCGTTCATGCGGCTCCCACTCGGCGGGCATGAAAAAGCCGTCATCAGCGGGGGTCCGCGCTACAGGCATGGGCAGCTTCTCCAAAGTTTCATTGTCATGGAATGACGAAAGGTCAGACGATAGGTATAACCTTCAGGACAGGCTCGGCAACAGTGCTACAGGGAGAAATGGAAGATGACCGGAAAAATCGAAGCAAGGCTGAAAGAACTCGGTATCGAACTGCCCGCCCCCTCTGCTCCGGCCGGCACCTATGTCCCCTATGTCGTGACGGGAAATCTGGTCTTTATTTCGGGTCAGGGACCGGTCGGCCCCAAAGGCCTCGAATATCAGGGCAAGCTTGGCAAGGACCATGACATCGAAGCTGGCCGCGCGGCGGCGCGCCTCACCATTCTGAACGTGCTCGCCCAGATCAAGGCGGCCTGTGGCGGCGATCTTGACCGCGTGAAGCGCTGCGTGAAGCTGCTGGGCTTCGTGAACTCCACCCCTGATTTCGACCAGCAGCCCGCCGTTATCAATGGCGCGTCTGATCTTCTCGTCGAAATCTTCGGCGATGCAGGCCGCCACGCGCGTTCGGCTGTAGCCGCGCCCGCGCTTCCCTTCCAGATGACTGTGGAAATCGAAGCAATCTTCGAAATTGTCTGAGGCAGCAGCTTTGTCGGGAGGCTTCCGTGGGTGATCGCGAAGCAGCCATAGTCAAGATTACCGACGATCTTCTGTCGGTTGATCCTGCCCTCTGGGATGCTTGTGCAAATCCGCCGGGCGAGCCGTATAATCCTTTCATCTCGCATGCTTTTCTGAGCGCGCTGGAAGAAAGCGGCTCAGCCACTCGGCGTACGGGCTGGCTGCCGCATCACCTGATTCTCGAAGATGGCGAAGGCAATCTCGCAGGCTGTATGCCGCTCTATCTGAAGAGCCATAGCCGCGGCGAATATGTCTTCGATCACGGCTGGGCAAACGCCTATGAAAATGCAGGCGGCCGCTACTATCCGAAACTGCAATGCTCCGTACCCTTCACACCTGCAACGGGGCGGCGCCTGCTCACCCCTGCAGGGCCGGGGCGCGAAGCGGCAGAAGACATGCTGGCGGCGGGGGCCGTCGAGCTTGGCAAGCGGCTTGGCGTTTCCTCTCTCCACATCACCTTTCTACCCGAACGGCAATGGACAAGGCTCACGGAGATCGGTTTCCTGCAGCGGACCAACCAGCAATTTCACTGGCACAATCGCGACTATGCTTCCTTTACAGATTTCCTTGGCGAGCTTTCCTCACGCAAGCGCAAGATGATCCGCAAGGAGCGCGAGAAGGCACTGGAAAACGGCATCGAGATCGAATGGGTAACCGGCAGCGATCTCACAGAAGATCATTGGGATTCCTTCTACGCCTTCTACATGGATACGGGCGCACGCAAATGGGGCACGCCCTATCTTACCCGCGAATTTTTCAGCCTGATCGGCGAGCGCATGGCGAATGATACGCTTCTCGTCATGGCCCGGCGCAACGGGCGCTATATCGCCGGTGCGCTGAACTTCATCGGCAGCGATGCGCTTTACGGACGCAACTGGGGCGCGGTAGAGCATCACCCCTTCCTGCATTTTGAATGCTGCTACTATCAGGCCATCGACTTTGCGATCGAGCGCGGCCTTGCCCGTGTGGAGGCGGGCGCGCAGGGCGAGCACAAGCTCGCGCGCGGCTATCTCCCCTCCCGCACCTATAGCGCCCACTGGATCGCAAACGCTTCCTTCCGCGAGGCGGTGGCCGACTATCTTTCCCGCGAGCGCCAGCATGTCGATCATGACATCGCGGTACTTGGCGAATACGCCCCCTTCCGGCACGATATTGCTGCAACCGACTACCAGGAGGACGATTTCTGACGTGGCCTACGACCAGAACAACATCTTCGCAAAAATTCTCCGCAAGGAAGCGCCCTGCTTCGCCGTCTATGAAGATGATATGACGCTCGCCTTCATGGATGTGATGCCGCAGGCAGAAGGACACACGCTCGTCATTCCGAAGTTCCCTGCAGAGAATATTTTCGATCTCGATCCGGAATATGCAGGCGCGATGGCAAAGACCGTGAAAAAGGTTGCCGCCGCCGTGAAGCAAGCCTTTGCCGCACCGGGTATCATGATCGCGCAGTTGAATGGCGCGCCGGCGGGCCAGACGGTCTTTCACATTCACACCCATATCATTCCCCGTTCCGAGGGAATCGATATGAAGCTGCATGCGCGCGAGCTGGCAGATTTCGAGGAACTGAAGCGCCACGCAGAAATGATCAAGAAAGCGCTCGGCTAACAGCCTCGCAAGGCGGGGCACTCAAGGGGGAGGAAAAGATGCGCAGTCTCAAATATGGCGCAGCCGCCGTGCTGCTCGCGCTTGCGGCTGGCTGTTCGGAGGGAGAGCCGACCTATGAACTGGAAGCAGTGACCGGCCCTTCCCCGTTTCACGGGATTCATGGCCTCACCATTACCAGCGAAGGACGCCTTCTCGCGGGCAGCGTGATCGGTCGCGCGATCTATGAGGTGGACCGCAAGACCGGAGACACAAGCATCTTCGAGCCATCCCCCGAAGGCATGGCTGACGACATTGAGGAAGGGCCGGATGGTACGCTTGCGTGGACAGCCTTTCTCGACGGCAAGGTCTATGCCCGCAAGCCCGACGGCACGCTGCTGACACTTGCGGAAGGCCTGCCCGGCCTTAACTCACTTGCCTGGCGAGAAGATGGTCGCCTCTTCGCCACACAGGTTTTCCTTGGTGATGCGCTTTATGAACTTGATCCCACAGGCGCAAACCCGCCCCGCAAGATCATGGAAGGGATGGGTGGACTCAACGGCTTCGACTTCGACCCGGATGGCAAGCTCTATGGACCGCTCTGGTTCAAGAAACAGATCGCCCGCGTCGATGTGGATGCGGCAACGCTCGAAGTCATCGCGGAAGGCTTCGCCACCCCGGCGGCCGTGAACTTCAACTCGAAGCATGAGCTTCATGCCGTGGACACGGAAACGGGCCATGTCTATCGCGTGGACATCGAGACAGGCGAAAAGACGCTGCTCGCCGAAGTGCTGCCTGCCATCGACAATCTCGCTTTTGATGCAGAGGACAATCTCTACATCACCAACATGGCGGACAATGCCATCATCGCCATCGACACGGGAACGGGTGCCGCCGAAACAATTGTCTCCGGTCCTCTCGCCATTGCAGGCGACATCGAAATCTCCGGGGATACGCTCTATATCGCTGATCTCTTCGCCATCCGGAAACTTGACCTCGCAAGCAACGAAGTGTCGGAGCTTGCCCGCGTCTGGTCCTCACCCATCGATTACCCGCTCAGCATTTCGGCGAGCGGCGACCGCATTGCGGTTGCAGGCCTCACCTCTGGTGCGGTGCAGACATTCGACAAGGCATCCGAACAATCGCTCGGCCTGCATCACGGTTTCACAGTGCCTGCCGATGCCGTGCTGCTCGAAGATGGCCGCATCGCCATTTCCGAATATGCGCGCGGTGCAATCGTGCTTGTCGATGGTGATGACTGGTCGAAGCGCACTGACCTCGCCACCGGGCTTGCAGGCCCGGCCATGCTCAAGCTTGATGGTAAGGGCGGGCTGTATGTCAGCGAGCATCTTGGCGGACGCCTGACCCGGATCAACATTGAGAATGGCGAGCGCAGCATCGTGGCGGAAGGCCTCAGCGCACCGGAAGGTTTCGACATCGCCCCCGATGGCAGCATCGTGATTGCCGAAGTCGGCGCGAAGCAAATTTCGACGATCAATCCGGAAACAGGCAAAAAGACCATCATCAGGGGCGATCTTCCCATCGGGTTCGATGCGCCTGAATCCGTGCCATCCCTCTTCATTCCAACCGGCGTGGCCGTTGCAGCAAACGGCGATATCTATTTCTCGTCAGATATCGACGTGCGCATTTACCGACTGAAAAAAGGATAAAAAGTATATGTGGAGTATCGTTGCCGTCTTTGTCGGGCTTCTCTCGGGCGCAGAAGCATTTGCCGTGACCGATATCGGCCTCTTCAAAACCGAAGACAGCTGCAAGGCAGCTCTCGCGAGGGCGCTCACTACAGAGCTCAACGCGGAAGCAGAAGCGG
The DNA here is from genome assembly GCF_049672805.1 of Parvibaculum sp. Taxonomy (GTDB): domain Bacteria; phylum Pseudomonadota; class Alphaproteobacteria; order Parvibaculales; family Parvibaculaceae; genus Parvibaculum. The sequence continues at coordinate 4,482 of NZ_JBATWS010000214.1, read as the reverse complement.
AGTACAAGGACGGATATCGCAGGTTCATCTGCGTACGGGTGGCGGAAACAGAGCCCCTCGCCAACATTCGATGATAAAAAAGGCCGCTCCTCTTTCGAGATAGCGGCCTTTTCCTTTTTCGTCAGGCGCGTCAGCCCATATGGAAGGCAACGAACTTGTTGCCATCAAGGTCGCGGAAATAAGCGCCATAGAAGCTGTCGCCGCGCAGGCCCGGCGCACCTTCATCCTTGCCACCAAGGCTCAGCGCCTTCGCGTGAACCTTGTCCACATTCTCCCGCGAACCAACCGCCAGCGCGACCATCGTGCCATTGCCGGCAGTCGCAGGCTGACCGTCATAGGGCTTTGTCACGGCCAGCATGGGGCCGCCATTGCTATAGCCCTGAAACCGGCCCGGATCCGCCATGGCGCGCTTCGCGCCAATCACGCCAAGAAGCTCGTCATAGAACTTCACAGCCCGGTCGAGATCATTCGTCCCGACCATCACATAACCAATCATCAGCCACTCCCTTGTCTTTTCTTTGGTTGCACAGAAAAGGACGGCCATCGCATTCCTGCCAGATGACCGTCCACTGTCTCGTCTCGCCTGCCGTAGCAGGCTTCAAACTCATTCCACCAGAAGCGGAACCTTTGGAACAGAGCCACCGCCTGCTCCGCCACCGGAGCCATCCTTCGGCTTGCGCGTACCGGGCTTCCGGTTGCCGCCGCTCGGGCTGCGAGGCTGCGCCGGTTCGATGTCGAAGACAAGCGCGTCGTCCTCGACCTTCACCACCACATGCCCACCCTTCAGCAGACGCCCGAAGAGAACCTCATCTGCAAGCGGCTTCTTGATGTTCTCCTGGATGACACGGGCAAGCGGCCGCGCGCCCATCTGTTCATCATAGCCGCGCTCGGTGAGCCACTTGTTCGCATCCGGCGTAAGCTCGATGGTGACATTCCGGTCGGCAAGCTGTGCCTCAAGCTGCAGCACGAACTTCTCGACGACCTGCGCGATAACTTCCTGCGGCAGATGGCCGAAGGGGATCACCGCATCAAGCCGGTTACGGAACTCCGGCGTGAAGAGCCGCTTGATGGCATCTTCGTCATCACCGACACGCTTCTTCTGCGCGAAGCCGATGGTGGGCTTCGCCATATCGGCAGCACCCGCATTCGTCGTCATGATGAGCACGACATTGCGGAAGTCGATCTTCTTGCCGTTATGGTCGGTCAGCTTACCGTGGTCCATGACCTGCAGAAGGATGTTGAAGAGGTCCGGATGCGCCTTCTCGATTTCGTCGAGAAGCAGCACACAATGCGGATGCTGGTCCACACCATCCGTCAGCAAGCCACCCTGATCGAAACCGACATAGCCGGGCGGCGCGCCGATCAGACGCGACACCGTGTGCCGCTCCATATATTCCGACATGTCGAAACGCAGCATCTCGACGCCGAGAATGGAGGCAAGCTGGCGCGCAACTTCGGTCTTGCCGACGCCGGTGGGACCGGAGAAGAGATAGCAGCCGATGGGCTTCTCCGCTTCGCGCAGGCCCGCCCGCGCAAGCTTGATCGAGGCCGCAAGCGCATCGATCGCCGCATCCTGCCCGAACACCACACGCTTCAGCTCGGTATCAAGATCCTTCAGCTTCTCCGTGTCGCTCTTCGACACCGACTTCGGCGGGATACGCGCCATGGTCGAGATGACAGCCTCGATCTCGCCGACACCGATCGTCTTCTTGCGGCGGGATTCCGGCAGCAGCATCTGCGATGCGCCCGCTTCGTCGATCACGTCAATCGCCTTGTCGGGAAGCTTGCGGTCATGCATGTATTTCGACGACAGCTCCACCGCCGCCTTCACCGCATCATTGGTGTAGCGAACCTTGTGGAAGTCCTCGAAATAGGGCTTCAGCCCCTTCAGAATCTTGATCGTGTCGGGAACGGAAGGCTCCGCCACATCAATCTTCTGGAAGCGCCGCACAAGGGCGCGGTCTTTCTCGAAATGCTGGCGATATTCCTTGTAGGTCGTCGAGCCGATGCAGCGGATCGAGCCGCTGGCAAGCGCGGGCTTCAGCAGGTTCGACGCATCCATCGCACCGCCGCTGGTCGCGCCAGCGCCGATAACGGTGTGAATTTCGTCAATGAACATGACCGCGCCCGGATAGGCCTCGATCTCCTTGATGACCGCCTTGATGCGCTCTTCAAAATCGCCGCGATAGCGCGTGCCGGCGAGCAGCGTGCCCATATCGAGGGAGAAGATCGTCGCATCCTTCAGAACTTCCGGCACCTCGCCCTTCACGATGCGCAGCGCAAGCCCCTCGGCAATGGCCGTCTTGCCAACGCCGGGATCGCCCACAAAGAGCGGGTTGTTCTTGGAACGGCGGCAAAGGATCTGGATCGTGCGCTCAACCTCACGCTCGCGGCCGATCAGCGGATCAATCTTGCCCTGCTTTGCCTTCTCGTTGAGGTTCACGCAGTAATTGTCGAGCGCCTCGGTTGTGCGGCCCTTGGTGCCGCGCTCGCTGGTGCCGCCCGTCTCTGCTTCTTCATGCACACCGCGCACAGGCCGCGTCTCGCTCATGTCACTACGCTTGGCGATGCCGTGGCTGATGTAATTCACGGCGTCATAGCGCGTCATGTCCTGCTCTTGCAGGAAATAGGCGGCATGGCTCTCCCGCTCGGCAAACATGGCAACGAGCACATTGGCGCCCGTCACCTCTTCCCGGCCGGAAGACTGGACGTGAATGACCGCGCGCTGGATCACGCGCTGGAAACCGGCTGTGGGCTTGGAATCCTCACCATTGTCCACGACAAGGCTGGAAAGCTCATTGTCGATGTAATTGACGAGCTGCTGGCGAAGCAGATCCATATCGACATTACAGGCCCGCATCACGGCTGCGGCGTCCTGGTCGTCCATCAGCGCGAGAAGCAGATGTTCCAACGTCGCATATTCGTGATGGCGCTCATTGGCGAGCGCCAATGCGCGGTGAAGGCCCTCTTCGAGACTGCGTGAAAACGTCGGCACGTGCGAACCTTCCCTTCTGCTGCTTGACCACTATACAGCTTGAACGCGCAACTACTCTCTTTCCATCGTACATTGCAGCGGATGCTGGTGCTGCCGCGCGAAATCCATGACCTGCGTCACCTTGGTTTCTGCCACCTCATAGGTATAGAGGCCGCACACACCCACACCATGCTGATGCACATGGAGCATGATTACAGTCGCTTCCTCCCGCCCCTTGTTGAAGAACCGCTCCAGAATGTGAATGACGAACTCCATCGGCGTGTAGTCGTCATTCAGGAGCAGAACCTTGTAGAGGGAGGGTTTCTTGGTTTTCGGCTTCGTCTTCGTGATGACGCCGGTACCCACTCCGCCGTCCTCGTCATCACCGCGCCGCCTTTCGTCCGACATCCCCGTTCCTGCTCGCTTCTTACTGCCAGCCGGTGACCCGGCTGCTGACTATAGATAGGTAACCCTATCAAAATTCAAAGACCGTCAGCATTCTAGCCGGATTCGCCCGCTCTGGGGCGAGCCGGTGGCGACTTCGGAAACAGCCTCCCCCATGCGAGTTGGGCCGCCCTTGCCACGCCTGCAAGGTTTAGCATTCGTTAACCATGTTAATATTTTGGTAATACTCTGGCCGTTATCCTCCAAATCGTGTCCAAATGCCGGGGATACTTGAGTTTTTTCGCCATTTCCGGCCCCGAGGGTCTTCGCAAGCTGTGGTTCTTTGACTACAGTGATTTGGGGATAAGTTTCGGGGTCGCGCGCATCGGCAGGGCGCGCTGGCAGAAGGGGTAAAGGCGTATGCAGGAACCTGCGCTCACGAGTTTTGCGCGCACTTCCTTCCCTCTCAGGCGGGGTGCTTTGGGCGCCGCGCTGGCCATGTGCCTTGCGATCTTCGCTTTCGCCCTTCCCGCCCCTGCTGCAGCCTCCGCCAAATCCGCCGCGCTGGTCATGGACGCCCATACGGGCAAGGTCCTCTATTCCCGCAATGCCGACGAATATCGCTACCCCGCTTCGCTGACCAAGGTGATGACCCTCTATCTCCTCTTCGAGAAGCTGGATAAAGGGGAGATCACCCTCAAGTCGCGCATCAAGATGACGGCGAAAGGCGCGGGCATGCCGCCCTCCAAGCTCGGCCTGCGCGCCGGTGAAACGCTCACCGTCGAGGAAGCGATCCTCGCCCTCATCACCCGTTCCGCCAATGACGTGGCCTCCGCCACCGGCGCCTTCATCGCCGGCACCGAAGATGCCTTCGCCGTGCAAATGACGAAGAAGGCCCGCGCGCTTGGCATGAGCAAGACAACCTACAAGAACGCCTCCGGCCTGCCCGACAAGGACCAGCGCACCACGGCGCGGGATCAGGCAACGCTTGCAAAGCGCATCAAGGAAGATTTCCCGCAATATTACGCCTATTTCAGCACCGAGCATTTCGAGTGGCGGAAGGCGCGCATCCATAACCACAACAGGCTTCTCGGACGCTATGAAGGCACGACGGGCCTCAAGAC
>NZ_JBATWS010000213.1:0-1683 GCF_049672805.1 Parvibaculum sp. | reverse complement strand
CGCTTGAAACGGTGGAGCGGTTCGGCCTATCGCCGCTGGTCGATTTCGTTGCCGGCTATGACAGCGGCCACGGGCCAAAGCCGGGGCCGGGCATGGCACTCGCCTTTTGCTCGGCGGTGCAACTTCGGCCTTCCGACATTGCCGTGATCGGTGACAATGCTCATGATTTTGATATGGGTCGCAGGGCAGGCGCGGGGCTTTACATTGGCGTTCTCACGGGATCAAGCGGGCAGGATGATCTTGCGCCGCTCACAGATCATGTGATCGATAATGTCGCGCTTCTGCCAGCCCTCTTTGACAGGCTTGGTGAACAGGAAAGGCGGGCAAGCGATGTTCTATGATGCCGCGCGCAATGATCACGGGTTGAGGCATGATCCGTTCAAGGCGCTTGTCGTGCCGCGCCCCATCGGCTGGATTTCCACGGTGAGCCGCGATGGCGTTCCCAATCTCGCGCCTTACAGTTTCTTCAACGCGATTTCGACTGATCCGCACATCGTTGCGTTTGCAAGCGCCGACAAGAAGGACAGTCTCATCAATGCGGAAGAGCAGGGCGAGTTTGTCTGCAATCTGGCGACATGGGACCAGCGCGACGCGATGAATGCATCATCGACGATGGTGGGGCCGCAGGTGGATGAGTTTGCGCTGGCCGGGCTTGAAACGGAACCGTCGCGGCTTGTTGCGCCGCTGCGCGTCAAACATGCGCCGGTTCATTTCGAGTGTGTATGGTTGCAGACCCTGCCGCTGAAGGGGCGCGACGGGCGGCAGAGTTACTATCTCGTTCTCGGCGAGGTGCTAGGCGTTCACATTGATGATCGCTTCATCCGGGAAGGCATAGTCGATGTCGCGGCGATGAAGCCCATCGCGCGGCTCGGCTATCACGACTATGCGGTCGTGGACGAGGTCTTCACCATGAAGCGGCCCGGTTAGCGCCAGCTTGTCGGCTTCACATCAAAGGCGATGCTGATGCGCCGCTTCTCGCCCGAGAAGGGCAGGGTGCGGTGGAAGAGATAGGACGGGAAGAAGAAGGCATCTCCCTCGCGCGGTTCATAGGAAACCGTCTGCGGCTCGAACTTCGCGTCGAACTCCGGCGGCGGATGGCCGAACTCGATCCAGCCATCGCGCTCATTCTCGCCCTTGCCGAGCGTCGGCGGCAGTGCGACGTAATAGACGCCACTCATCCAGCCACCGACATGGATATGTGAATGCTGGTGACCGCCTTCGGAAAGAAGCGTGCCCCACATATCAATGTGATAGGTTTTCGGCACCTGTCCGCGATAGGGATGTTTCGGCTCCGGGCGGATGCCGTCGAAATGCGCATCAATGGCGCGGCGAAGCACTTTCTCGAATGAGATGAAGGGCTCGCGCGGATTGTCGAGCAGCAAGCCTGTCTGCGCGCCCTTGCGGGTCGCCTTGCCGGTCGGCTCCCAAACGAGATCGGGTGTCTCGTCAAGCGCGGCGGCGAGGGCAGCATTGAAAGATGCCATATCGGCGTAGCCTTCCGGCGGCGTCAGCGTGGTGCGGGTGACGAGGCTTGCAAGTTCGGCGCGGTAACCTGTCGGCATTTCGCCAAATTCCTGCGCTCGCGCAAAAGGGAGCCACGCCGCGGCGCGGCGCTCCGAACCATGCCTTGCCAGCGCACGTTCGAAAATTTCGCTCGCCTCGCGCGCAAATCCGAGTTTCAGG
>NZ_JBATWS010000212.1:0-2513 GCF_049672805.1 Parvibaculum sp. | reverse complement strand
CAACTGCGAAGGGGCGGATGAAGGGGCAACAATTGCGCTTCTGCTTTCCTGGATGGCGGAAGATCGGAAGGCTGGGCCACTCAAACTTCTTCAGGGGCTTATCTGGCGTGAAGGCTATGAAAAGGGCGTGCTGAAGGGCGAGGTCTATGCGGATGCCGCCGCGCATTTGCGGGAATGGCATCGGCGCAGCTTGCGTCTCTTTGTTTATTCGTCAGGTTCGGAAGAAGCGCAGCGCCTGATCTTCGGCCATTCGGACAAGGGGGATCTCGCCAGCCTGTTTGAAGGCTTTTTCGATACACGGATTGGCGCGAAGGTCGAGACCGCTTCCTATGCGGCGATTGCGCAGGCGGCAGGACTCGCGCCCGAGGTGATGCTTTTTCTGTCAGATCATGCGGGTGAAATCAGTGCCGCCCGCGAAGCCGGTATGGGTGTCGTGCGCATCGACCGGGCGCTTTCGCCTGATGCGTGGAGCGTGGAAGAGGGCGTGCCGGTTGCGGGTTCATTCGGCCCGGTCGAGACGCGGCTGCTTTCTGCGGCGTAACGCGCATTCATTCTGCATATGAAAAAGGCCCCGCCTGTCGGCGGGGCCCTTCCTTTTTCCTGATCCTGTCAGATCAGCATTTGCCTTCCTTCTGGCAGCCCGTATAGGCGCCTGCCGCCGCACCGACTGCACCACCGATCAACGCGCCAGCGGCGATGCTCGAACCAGCAATGGCCGTTGCTGCGACGCCAACGCCCGCGCCAATGGCACCGCCGGACAAGGCACCGGATTCGGTCTTGCTGAGATTGGTGCAGCCCGCTGTCATCAGAAAGGCCGCCGCCACAAAGGCTGTCGCCGTCTTTTTCACGATGATCTCCCTCTTCAATGAATCGCTTGATACGCCGAGTCTCGCGGGCGTTCTGGGCCGAAGCGTGGCGAAAATGGGATTTTTACGCCGTGGCGCTCCTTAAGAGTTAACCCGCCTCTATTCGGGGCGAAAAAGAAAGGCCCCATGATGAGGGGCCTTTCATGCCTGAGGCGCTTGCCTGTCAGCACTTGCCTTCTTCGCGGCAACCCTTGTAGCCGCCACCGGCCGCGCCGATCGCACCACCGATTATGGCACCCGTGGTGGCGGAGCCACCGGTGATGGCACCTGCTGCCGCGCCGACGCCTGCGCCGATAGCACCGCCTGAAAGCGCGCCGGACTCTGTCCGGTTCAATTCTGTGCAGCCTGCGGTGAAGAGAAAGGCGGCTGCCGCCACTCCGAGCATTGTCATTCTGGTCATCGCCTTACGTCCTTCTGTTACATGCGGGCGTGATGGGTAGGAAACGCAGAAAGGCTTCCGGGCGTTCCTTTTGAAAAATGACCATCTTCGAGCAAGTGCAAGGCCATTCCGCGACGGGCGCGAGAAGCGGGCTTGTGTGAAGCGCAAGACATGCAGATGATCGCGGGCAGATGAGCACGGATATCAAACCCGAAGGACCGGGCGGCGACCGCCTGGTGGAAGAAGAACCGCCGCGCGCCGGGCCGGCCATCATCCTCCGCAAGGCGGCGCTTTATCTTGCGCGGGCGGTGCTGTTTCTCTTTTTTGCGCCGGCATTCGCCATTCTCGTTTATGCAGTCGTGCCACCGCCTGCTACGCCGCTCATGCTGATCCGCTTTGCGGAAGGGCACGGGCTTTCAAAAGACTGGATGCCGCTTTCGCGCATCTCGCCGCATTTGCAGCGCGCGGTCATCGCGGCGGAGGACGGCAAGTTCTGCGCGCATCACGGCTTTGACTGGGAAGCGGTTGATACGGCGCTTGAGAGATTGCGCCGGGGCGGGTCGCTGCATGGCGCGAGCACGATTTCGATGCAGACGTCGAAGAACCTGTTTCTCTGGCCGGACCGCACCCTCATTCGCAAGGGGGCCGAGGCTTACATCACGGTCTGGCTTGAAGCGTTGTTGAGCAAGAAGCGGATATTGGAGCTCTATCTCAACGTGATCGAGTTCGGACCGGGGCTTTATGGCGCGGAAGCAGCGGCACGGCATTATTACGGTGTGAGCGCGCGTGATCTCTCGCAGCGACAGGCGGCAGAGCTTGCCTCCGTGCTGCCAAGCCCGCTGCGCTGGCGGCCCGGTTCAACGGGCCGCGCATCCACCATTGCGGCGCGCATGAACCATGTCATTCTGGGTGAGAACGGCCCCTGCAAGTGAGGGCGCTTCTGTCATTGCGTAGGAGACGGAGCGGCGGGCACGGCTTTTATCGCCCTGGATTGCTTCGCTTCGCTCGCAATGACAAATGGTATCAGCCGTGCTGTTGCTTCGCGGCCAGTGCGGCGAGGACGCAGAGGCTGCCTTCCGTTTCCGAGAGGTACCAGTCTGCGATGGAGATGGTGCGGGCAGCGAGATAATCCGCACGCACGGCGGAGCTGAGCGCGGCGCGCGTGTCTTCAATGCCCATGCCGGGTATCCATCCTTGAGCGCGCAGCAGTTTTTCAAGCCGCTTCTCATGCACCGCGGCGCTTTCCGGTGCGCCGCCTTCCTCTATCC
>NZ_JBATWS010000211.1:0-2080 GCF_049672805.1 Parvibaculum sp. | reverse complement strand
GGAAATGGTCGACATGGGCCGCATTGTAGTTCGGACCGAGCACGGTCGGGAACAGGCCGCAGGCTCCGTCTTGCACCTCGGCAAGGAAGCGGCCCTTCGGCGTATCGCTTCCCCAGTCCTTCAGCACACTGACCGTCTCGCCATTTTCGAGATCAAATCCGGCAATGTCGATGGCATCGCCTCGCGCGTGCCCGCTGCGGCGGCCAGCCTCCTGATGGTTCACATTGCGGCAGGCATAGGTGCCGTAATGCCGGATGTGGCTCACCGCCGACCCGAAATGTTTTTCCGCCGCTGGCAGCACCACATGGCGCTCCCAGATGAGAAGCGCTGTCATGGCCGGACAGGTGAGCTCGATGCCGCCGCCATAGGAAATGCCGGATCGTTCGAGATGCAGCCCTTCCTCCATCCCGCAACCGGGAGAAGATGAATTGATGCTCGCCCGTCGCGATTTTGCGCCCGATGCCTGCACCACCGAAACGCAGATCGCATATTCATTCGCGAGACCCCGAAGCTGGAGCCCCGTTACCAATGTCGGCTTTTCACGAATATCCGGCGGCGAGAAGAGATTATAGGCATCGGGAAAATAGATGAAGGCAAACCAGAGCGCCGCGCCAAGTCCGCCGAAAAAGAGAAGAAAGCGCAGGGCAATATCGCCCACAACAAGGGCGCGGCGAAAGCGGGAAGGCGCTTCCTCTCTCACATGCGCCTCCCCGCTCCCTGCTCAGAAATCACTGATGATGCCCTTCACTTCCCAGTCGCCATAGCGCGTGGGCTCCTGCCCGCCGCGACCATTTATCTCACGCGGCAGCGGCGCTTTTTCAGCGGCAAGACGGCGGCGCTCTTCCGCTTCGGCAAGCGCACGTTTGGCCGCCGGCGACAATTCCTTGCGCGGCGCGGCCTCTGCTTTGCGAGCGCCGTGCTCCTCGCCTTCCTGCTGCATCTTGCTCCCGGACATGTGATGCCGCCTTTCTTGAAGAAAACTGGGTTTCCCTTACATATAAAGCGCCTTCCCGTGCGCTTCCACCCCGGCGGGCCACTCCGCCGCGCATGGGAAACTCATATAAGGAAACCGACAAAGACGATGAACACGCTCAAGACCTTCATGCTGCTGGCGGCCATGACCGCGCTTTTCATGGGGCTTGGATATTTGCTCGGCGGCGCAGGCGGCGCTGCCATCGCCTTCGTCGTCGCGGCGGGCATGAACTTCTTCGCCTACTGGAATGCCGACAAGATGGTGCTGCGCATGTATGGCGCGCGCCGCGTGGATGAGACGACGGCACCCAATTATGTGCGCATCGTGAAAGAGCTTGCCCGGCGCGCGAACATGCCGGAGCCCGCGATCTACATCGTGGACAATCCGCAGCCCAACGCCTTTGCCACGGGCCGCAACCCGGAGAATGCCGCCGTGGCCGCCACTACCGGCCTGATCCGCATGCTGTCGCCTGAAGAACTTGCGGGCGTCATGGCACATGAGCTGGCGCATATCAAAAATCGCGACACGCTGACCATGACCGTGACGGCAACCATTGCCGGTGCGATTTCCATGCTGGCGAACTTCGCGCTGTTCTTTGGCGGCAACCGTAATTCGGAAAGCGGTGGCGGCGGGCTGATCGGCGCGCTTGCACTCGCAATCCTCGCCCCCATGGCAGCGGCCCTCGTGCAGATGGCGATCAGCCGCACGCGCGAATATTCCGCCGATGCGGGCGGCGCGGAGATTTGCGGCAACCCGATCTGGCTTGCCTCCGCCCTTGAGCGGATCGAAGCCGCCGCCCGCCGCGCGCCGAATGAAGCGGCAGAGGCAAACCCTGCCACGGCCCATATGTTCATCATCAATCCGCTGAATGGCCGGGGCCGCGACAATCTCTTTTCCACCCATCCGGCCACGGCAAACCGCGTCGCAGCCCTCCGCCGCATGGCTGAGGCGGTGGGGAGCGCCGTCCGTCGCCCCTGGGGTTAACGGCGACACCGCTTTGCGCGGGCCGCGGCCCTGTGCTTTAACCCGCCCATGCACAGGAAAACCAGCGACACGGGCCTTGCCGCCCGGCAGGGCGCCGCCGCCATTCTCACCGCCGTGCTGCAA
>NZ_JBATWS010000210.1:0-6591 GCF_049672805.1 Parvibaculum sp. | reverse complement strand
GCACGGTTTCCTCCGCCGCATCCGCCCCTGTCGGGAGCCATGTGCCGATCCGATGGGCACCCGCCATTTCGATCAGGCGGGCAAGCCGCTCTGAAATAAGCGCCGCGTGATCGGCAAAGCGCTCGCTCACTTTGGCGGTGGTGAGGCGGGCCGCTTCAATCTCGCTTGCAATACGGGCAATCTCTTCGTCACTCGCAAAGGCGTCGCGGGGCGGCGAGAGGGCGAGGCCGTCCATCGCAGTTGTGAGGTTCGCCACCTGTATAGCGATACCGGAGCGCCCGTCTTCATCAAAGGCAATGTCGAAAGTCATGTGCTGGCCACTGATGCGCCGCCCCGCAATGAGGTTGATGCGGTTATGCGTCGCCGAACCGGCAATGGCGTCGATCTCTTCGCGCAGCTCGTCATAATGGCCGGCGAGGAGCGCACGTCGGCCGTCATCCGCGCTGGTAGCAGCATCCGCGACGAGTTCTGCGGCTTCGCGGAGCTTCCCCGAAATCTCGTCAATGGCGAGAACGGATGTTTCGATTGTTGAAAGTGCAGTCGCGATCCCGCGCCCGAGTTCTGCGGCGCTATATAACCCCTGCGCGGCCGTCGCAGCGCGCAAGGCGCGATCCATGGCAGCGGGCGTGACGGAGGGAGCCGGCTCCGCGCTTGGCGGCTCCAGTGATTTTCTCCGACTGAAAAGGGAGAGAATGCCCATTTGTCCCCCGCACAACGCCCGCAAGAGGCGGACGGGTCAAGATTAGGGCCGCGATAGTTGACGACATCTAAAGAGGAGGGGCGCGCAGGCCGCCTGCGCCCATGCTAGTCTCCCGCCATGCTTCATCATCGCGCGCTTCTCTGGAAAATTGCCCGGCCCGTTCTCCGCCTCTACTGGCGCATCCGGCGCCCGCTCACGGCGGGTGTGCGCGGCGTCGTCTTTGATGCGGAGGGGAGGGTGCTTCTCATCCGGCATACTTATGTGCCGGGCTGGTATCTGCCGGGCGGCGGTGTCGAGCGGGGCGAGACCATGCTCACCGCACTTCGCCGTGAGCTGGAGGAAGAAGTCGGGGTGACGCTGACCGGCGAGGCGCGCCTCGTTGGCCTTTACGCAAATTTCCGCGAGTTCAAATCAGACCATGTCGCGCTTTATGCAGTGGCGCATGGTGCCTATGACCGTGCGCCGAGCCGCTCGCCGGAAATTGCCGAAAGCGGTTTCTTTCCGCTCTCGGCATTGCCGGAGGATGTAACGCCTTCCACCCGCCGTCGCATTGCCGAAGCGACAGGCGAGCTTGCGCCGGCCGAGTTCTGGTAGATCAGAGTGCAGGCCGCCTGTCTGCCCAAGGCTTTGCTTCCTCAAGCTGCGCTGCGAGGCGGAAAAGCGTCGCCTCATCACCGAAGCGCCCCGTGAACATGGTGCCGACGGGCAGGCCCGCCGCATTCCAGTGCAGCGGCACCGACATGGAAGGCTGACCTGTCATGTTGAAAGGCGCGGTCCCCGGCATGTAGTCGCTGCTGAGACGCAGATAGGCGGCGATATCCTTGCCCATCATGTCGAGCTTGCCGAGTTCAACCGGCGGCAGGTGGAGCGTGGGGCTCAGATAGACATCGTAAGTCTCATGGAACACAGCCATCTGACGGCCGAGGCGATGCATGAAGAGCGTCCCCTCCGCATAGTCCACGCTGTTGCGCAGGCCCGCTGCCTGCGCGATCAGCCATGTGATGTGTTCGACATCGTCCGCGGCGATCTCGCGGCCAAGCTGCGCGGCACGCTGGCGAAGCGTGAGCGCGACATTCGCCCCCACAATCGTCGCCTGATGCTTCGACATGCTCTCGGGATCAAACTCGGGGGCCGCTTCCTCGACAATATGGCCGAGGGACTCGCAGAGCCTTGCGGCTTCTTCCACCGCCGTCACCACATCGGGGTGGCTTTCGGTGCCATTGGGTCTGCGGGTCGAGAAGGCGATGCGGAGCTTGCCTGTGGGCGCGCCCACTTCATCAAGGAAGGGGCGGGCCCTTGCGGGAGCTGCATAGGGGTCGCCCGGTGCATCGCCCGCCGTTGCGTCCAGCATGGCGGCGCTGTCTCGCACGCTGCGCGACACGACATGCGCAATCGACATGCCGCCCCAGCCTTCGCCGCGATCCGGCCCCATGGGCGTGCGCCCGCGTGTGGGCTTCATGCCGAACAATCCGCAGGCAGAGGCGGGAATGCGGATGGAGCCGCCGCCATCGCTCGCATTGGCGACAGGAAGAATGCCCGCAGCCACAGCCGCCGCCGCGCCGCCCGATGACCCGCCTGCTGAATGGGCAAGGTTCCAGGGGTTGCGCGTCGGTCCGTAGAGCCTTGGTTCCGTCGTGCCTGCAAGACCGAACTCGGGCGAGTTCGTCTTGCCGAATATGACGAGGCCCGCATCAAGATAGCGTTGCGTGAGCGTTGAGTTGTGTCCGGCGCGATAGCCCTGATAAAGCGCAGAGCCATATGTCGTTATCGTGCCTTCGAGAAGGAGATGGAGATCCTTCAGCAGAAAGGGCACCCCCTTGAAAGGACCATCCGGCAGGCCACGGGCGATCTGCGCGCGCGCTTCATCATAGTGCTTCATGATGACGGCATTGATCTTCGGATTGATCGCTTCCGTGCGGGTAATCGCTTCATCAAGAAGCTCCACAGGCGCCACCTCTCCGCGCTTGACCAGAGCCGCAAGCCCGAGACCGTCATATTTGCCGTAATCAGAAAAGCCGCTCACCGCACTGCCCCCTTTTTGTGTTTCTTCGCGCACGAGTTTAAGGGCGAGGGGTCGGAAGCGGCCACCTCTTTTTCTGCCACATTTGCGGTCTATCTCTCTTCGTGAAACGGAGAACGGGATGAAGTTGCCGTTGTCGGTCCGCCCGTCCCTGCAATGATGCGCGCAATCCCGATGTCGCTATGGAACGCGTGCTGAAATCACGCGACGGGGCACTGCCCTGATGAACTTTCGATCCCCCGTTTCTCCGAACCCGACGCCCATGAAAAAATGGAGGCTCTCTTGAAACTGGTTCCCTTAGCCCTTTCCCTTGCTCTCGCGCTTCCGACCTTCACGGGCGCAGCCCTTGCTGATGATCGCAAGCCGACGCCGGAGGAACGCACCCGGATCGAGCAGACATTGCGCGATGCGGGCTATGTGAATTGGGAGAAAATCGAGTTCGACAAGGATGACGACCGCTGGGAAGTCGAAGACGCAGAAACCGTTGATGGCACGAAATATGACATCAAGCTGCATGCTATCAGCTACGGCATCGTTTCTGTCGAGAAGGACGACTGACTAGCCGAAGCGCGCCCGGTCATGCGGCGCATCGAGATCGAGAACTGGCCCCGCCGGCACAATGCCGGTGGGGTTTATCGTTTTGTGGCTACCGTAATAGTGCTTCTTGATTTGGGTGAAATCCACGGTCTCCGCTATGCCCGGCACTTGATAAAGATCGCGCAGATAGTTTGAGAGGTTCGGGTAATCAGCAATGCGCCGCAGATTGCATTTGAAATGCCCGTGATAGACTGCATCAAAGCGCACAAGCGTTGTGAAGAGCCGCCAGTCGGCTTCGGTCAGTCGCTTGCCGACAAGATAGCGATGATGGCCGAGCAATTCTTCGAGCCGGTCCAGCTCATCGAATAGCGCGGCAACTTCCTTCTCATAAACCGATTGGGCCGTGGCAAAACCCGCCTTGTACACGCCGTTATTTACATTCGCATAGACGGCTTCGTTGATCGCATCGATCTCGCTGACAAGGTCTTCCGGGTAGAAATCAATCTCATTGTTCACACCATCAAGCCCGTCAAAAGCGGAATTGAACATGCGGATGATTTCGGACGATTCATTGGTAACGATGGTTTTCTGCTTCTTGTCCCAGAGAACGGGCACGGTCACTCGGCCCGTATAGGCGGGGTCGGCAAGCAGATAGATTTCATAAAGCCGCTCCTTGCGGTTCACGCTGTCGCCAGCTTCGGCGCCGCCCATACCTTGCACGGGTTCAGCGCCGCGGAGCGTCCAGCCTTCTTCCAGCATCAGCGGATCAACCACGGACACGCTGATCTTGTCTTCCAGCCCCTTCAGCTTGCGGAAGATGAGCGTGCGATGCGCCCAGGGACAGGCAAGCGACACGTAGAGGTGGTAGCGGCCTGCCTCTGCCGGAAAGCCGCTCTCACCATCCTTGGTTACCCAGTTGCGAAAAGAAGACTTCTGCCGCTTGAAGGCGCCGCCCGTGGATTTGGTGTCGTACCACTGGTCGGTCCATTTCCCGTCGATCAGAAGTCCCATTCTTTATCCCTTCACTATGGATGCTGTCTCTTGCGGCTGCCGCCTAGTCTTCAGGCGGCAGGTCCACAAGCACGATCTCGGCATCATCAATCGCGCGGATCGTGAGCGTTTCAACATCACGGATCGCAGCGCCGGAGCGTTCGGACACTTCAACGCCGTTCACCTTGATCCGTCCTTTTGCAGGCACGAGATAGGCAAGACGCTCCCTGCCAAGAAGATGTGTCACTTCCGTGCCTGCATCCAGCGTTGCGCCAAGAACTTCGGCATCCTGCGCAATCCAGAGCGCTTCAGCCGGTGCATCCGGCTTGCCGCTTGCGAGTGGAACGAGCCTGCCCTTGCGTGCGTCCTTCGGGAAGGTCGCCGTCTCCCAGCGCGGGCGAATGCCTTGCTGGTTCGGCTCGATCCAGATCTGGAAGAGGCGGGTATCCTCATCTTCGAGGTTCCATTCCTCATGCTGGATGCCGCGCCCTGCCGACATCACCTGAATATCGCCCGCAACAGTGCGGCCTTCATTGTTCAGATGATCGCGGTGCGTGATCGCGCCTTCGCGCACATAGGTGATGATTTCCATGTCGCGATGCGGGTGGGGCGGAAAGCCCGTCTTCGCGCGGATGAGATCGTCGTTCCACACGCGCAGCGCACCCCAGCCCATACGCGCCGGGTCGTAATAGCCCGCAAAGGAGAAATGATGCCTGGCAACGAGCCATCCATGGTCAGCGCCGCCAAGGCTGTTGAAATCGCGAATCTCGATCATGGTCGTTGTTCCTGCGCTTTCCCGAAAGAGGGGAACCCGGCCAGCCCCCGGGGGAGGGAGGGGAAAGCGGCCGGCCGGGTCCGAAGCTTCGATACGCGGCTACAGGTCCACTCGAAGCTTCTCCGTCTGAATGATTACGCCGAGAGCTTTGCGGCTATCGCGGCGACATGGGCGCCCTGCTTGCGGGCAAGGCTCAGTTCCTTCTCGCTCGGCTGGCGGCTGCCATCGCCCCCGGCCAGCGTGCTTGCGCCATAGGGCGAACCGCCGCGCACTTCCGAAATGTCGAACAGCTCGGTGCCGACGGAATAGGGCAGTCCCACAATCACCATGCCGTGATGGAGAAGCGTGGTGTGAAACGAGGTGATGGTCGTCTCGTTGCCGCCACCCGTGCCGGTGGAGGTGAAGACGCTGCCCACCTTGCCGACGAGCGCGCCCTTCGCCCACAGCCCGCCGGTCTGATCGAGGAAGCTCCTCATCTGCCCGGACATATTGCCAAAGCGGGTGGGGGTACCGAAGATCACGGCGTCGTACTCGCCCAGTTCCTGGGGGCTAGCCACCGGCGCATCCTGCTCGACCTTCATGCCCGCATTCTTCATGGCGTCCACCGGCATGGTTTCCGGCACGCGCTTCACAGTCACTTCCACATTGGGGGCGGTTGCCGCGCCTTCCGCCACGGCCCTGGCCAGCGTTTCGATATGGCCATAGGAGCTGTGATAAAGGACCAGGATTTTCGTCTTGCTGCTCATGTCTTCCCTCCGTCATCCGGGATGCCCTGCGAGGTTTTGAGGTCGAAAGGCATTGCTTCAATTCGATAGCGGATATCTAATCAGTTTCACTGGAGAGATAATCTCTCGATTTTGAAACAGATTGTTTCTAC
This sequence comes from Parvibaculum sp., assembly GCF_049672805.1. Lineage (GTDB taxonomy): Bacteria > Pseudomonadota > Alphaproteobacteria > Parvibaculales > Parvibaculaceae > Parvibaculum. The sequence goes on along the minus strand of NZ_JBATWS010000210.1, from coordinate 692 downwards.
ACAGTTGACAATGAGATAGGGCGATGGCGGTCGATCTCAATGGCTTCGTGATTTTTGCCCGCGTGGCGGAGCTTGGCAGCTTCACTGCGGCGGCGGATGCGCTCGGCCTCTCGAAATCCATGGTGAGCCGGCAGGTGTCCCAGCTTGAGGATGAACTGGGTGTCCGTCTTCTGAACCGCACCACGCGGCGGATCAGCCTCACCGAGGCAGGTGCCGTAGTGTTGGAGCGCGCGCAACGCATCGTCGCGGAAGCGGAAGAGGCCGCAGAAGATGCAAACTGCATCGAGGGAGCGGTGCGCGGAACGCTGCGCATCAACGCGCCCATGACTTTCGGCATCCGCCAGCTCGGGCCGGTGCTGCCGGAGTTTCTGGCGCGCTACCCGGAGCTTACCGTGGCGCTCGATCTCAATGACCGCCGCATTGATCTCATCGAGGAAGGGTTTGATGTGTCCGTGCGCATCTCGGCGCTCACGGATTCAAGCCTGATCGCGCGCCAGCTTGCGCCTGTGCAGCGATATGTCGTTGGTGCGCCATCCTATTTTGAAAAACAGGGGGTGCCGCGCCGTCCGGCCGATCTCACCCGCCACCCTTTCCTGCTCTACACGCTGCTTGCGCGTTCAAACCATCTCGAAATGGAAAACGCAAAAGGCGAGCGTGAAGAAGTGGACCTGCAGGCACGCCTCTATTGCAAC
>NZ_JBATWS010000209.1:0-2202 GCF_049672805.1 Parvibaculum sp. | reverse complement strand
CCCTTGAGCAGAGCAAGATTGAGCGGAATCTTCGGAATGGGGCCGGAGGCAAAACCGATCACAAGGAAACGACCTTCCCAGTTCGTCGCGCGAAGGGCTGCTTCCGAATAGTCGCCACCCACCGGGTCATAAACGACATCGGCACCCTGCCCGCCCGTCAGTTCCTTGATGCGATCGGTCAGCGCCTTTTGCGCATCGCGGTCAAGCTCGCCTGCGGGATAGAGGATCGTCTCATCCGCGCCATGCTCCTTGCAGACGGCAAGCTTGTCTTCCGAAGAGGCCGCCGCGATCACGCGCGCGCCCATCGCCTTGCCAAGTTCGACCGCGGCAAGGCCGACGCCGCCTGCAGCGCCCAGCACCAGCAGCGTCTCGCCCGGCTTCAGCGCGGCACGGTCCTTCAGCGCATGATGCGATGTGCCATAGGTCATGAGGAAGGCGGAAGCCGTGACGAAATCCATACCGTCCGGGATGGGCGTCACCCGCGCTTCATCAAGGGCGATTTCCTCCGCAAAACCACCCCAGCCGCAAGAACCGATCACGCGGTCGCCGACCTTCACCTTGGTCACACCTTCGCCGACCTTGATGACCTTGCCCGCAACCTCGCCCCCCGGCGAGAAGGGAAGCGGCGGCTTGAACTGATATTTGTTCTGGATGATGAGCACGTCAGGGAAGTTCACAGCAGCGGCATGGACCTCCAGCACCACCTCGCCCTTCTTGGGCTCCGGGCTCGGAACCTCCTCGATGACGAGGCTCTCCGGCGGGCCATATTCCTTGCAAAGAATGGCTTTCATGGTTCTCTCCCTGTCTGCTGCGCGCTGCCCGCGCATTCATGAAAATATCTGTGTCTCTCCCTTAGCACGAGCGGGCAGATATTCGCCAGATTTCGGGACGAAAGAGCCCTGCTGCCACGGTTCCGCCACATGTTTCGGAAAGCCTGCACCCGTAATCGGGCCTGCCACAGCGCTTGTTGCGGAAGCAGGCACGGGGGATTTACATGAGCCATAGCTGGAAATCGTTCGCGATGGCCGTTATGGTCGGGGCCTGCTCCCGGGCCGTTGACACAGGGAACCGTTCTGAAAAGAGTTGGAGAACATGCTGAGACGCCCGCTTCTTTCCTCGCTTTCCAAGCCGCTGATGCAGAATCCGATGAAGCTGACAATCGCCGCTCTCGCCCTCACCTTCGGTTTGACGGGTCTCGCCGCCAGCGCTTCCGCTCAGGACGCCCCCAAACTCCTCGGTCGTTATGACGACTGGGCAGCCTATAGCTATGGCTCGGGCAGCGAGCGCATGTGCTACGCCATGACCACCCCGACCAAGATGCAGCCTGCGGGCGCAAACCGGGGCGATGTCTATTTCATGGTGACGCACCGGCCGGCACGGGGCACCAAGAATGAAATCAGCATGCGCATCGGCTATCCCTTCAAGGATACGAGCCGCCCCTATGCGACGATCGGCAAGGACAAGTTCCAGATGTTCTCCGGCGTGAAGGAAGGCGGCGAGCACAGCTACTGGGCCTGGCTCGAAAAGCCTGCCGAGGAAAGCAAGATGGTGCAGGCGCTTCGGGCGGGTTCCTCCATGGAAATCCGCGGCACCTCGCAGCGCGACACGCTGACGACCGATACCTATTCGCTGAAGGGCTCGGCTGCGGCCCTCAACAAGATCAACGAAACCTGCAAATAAGCCGCGCAGGCGCGGCTTTTCCCGGTTTTCCGGCTGATTCGCGCCTCGCGCGCCTTTTGTGATAAGAAGGCCCGACGATCCGCGCTGGCCCCGGCTGGCGCGGAAATACCTGTTTCCGGCCGAAACGGTTGATTTAAAGACCCATGACAACGCTCGACATCGCCCATGAAAAGCGGGAGGCCACTCCCATCGCCGCATCGCGCCCGCACCTCGTGGGGCTGACGCGGCCGCAGCTCATGGAGGCACTTGCCCGCTTCGGCCTGCCCGAAAAGCAGCTTCGCATGCGCGCCGGGCAGATCTGGAACGGCCTCTATACGCGCGGCCTGACGAGCTTTGAGGGCATGACCGCACTTTCCAAGGATTTGCGCGCGGCGCTCGCGGAGGCTTTCGACATTTCGCGGCTTGAAGTCGTGACCGAACAGAAATCGGTCGATGGCACGCGCAAATGGCTGATCCGTCTTCCCTCGGGCGTGCCAGGCGTGCCGGGGCCGGAAATCGAGACGGTTTATATCCCCGAAGACG
>NZ_JBATWS010000208.1:0-1726 GCF_049672805.1 Parvibaculum sp. | reverse complement strand
TCTGGATTTCGCTTTCCGCCGAACCGGAAAAGACCCTCGATATTCTTCGCCGCTCGTCGCACAGCCTTTATCCCGTCTGCCGCGATACGACGGATGATCTCGTCGGCTATGCGCGCGCGAAAGATCTGATGGAAGACCTTCTGAGCGAAGGCCGCATCAACGAGGAGCGCAGCATCCAGAGCCCGCTTGTCGTGCATGAAGGGCTGGGCGTGCTGAAGCTTATGGAGATGTTCCGCACCTCTCATGCACCCATCGCTTTCGTGACCGATGAATATGGCAGCATCGAAGGGCTGATAACGCCTGCCGACATACTGGAAGCAATAGCGGGCGAGTTCCCCGAGGACGCGGAAGACAGTCAGCCATGGCTGGAGAAGCTGGAAGATGGCCGCTGGCGCGTGGAAGGCTGGGCCGATGTCCGGCGTCTTTCATTCGAGATCGGCCGCCCGCTGGAAATGAGCGGCGATGACTTCTCCACCATCGCGGGCTATGTCATGTGGTATCTCGGCCGTGTGCCGGAACTGGGTGACAGTGTGGAGCATGATGGCCTCATCTTCACCGTCACGGGCATGGAAGGCCGCCGCATCACAAGCGTGGAAATTGCAGATGCACCGGCCGAAGCCGGGTGACTGCCCGGCCATAACCGGAGGTCCAGATGAAAATTGACGGCATTCACTACCGGACCATCCGCGTTGCAGAGGATGGCTGGTCCGTCGAGATCATTGATCAGACACGCTTGCCCCATGAGTTCCGGCTTGTGCGCCTTGCGACGGCGGAAGATGCCGCCCGCGCCATCAGCGAAATGTGGGTGCGCGGCGCACCATTGATCGGTGCAACCGCAGCTTACGGGCTTTGCCTCGCCCTGCGAGAAAACGGGTCCGATGAGGCGCTTGCCCGCGCGTATGAGATGCTGCTCGCCACGCGGCCCACAGCGGTCAATCTCAAATGGTCGCTTGATGCAATGCGCGAGGCGATCGGCAAGGTGGGGGCGGGTGAGCGCGTGGCCGCCGCCTATGCAGAGGCAGCGCGTCTTTGCGATGAGGATGTCGAAATCTGCCGCCGCATCGGTGAAAACGGTCTCGGCCTCATCCGCAAGCGCGCCGCAGAAAAGCCCGGCGAGACGGTCAACATCCTCACCCATTGCAATGCGGGATGGCTCGCCTGCGTGGATTGGGGAACGGCGCTCGCGCCCATCTATATGGCGCATGATGAAGGCATCCCCGTTCACGTCTGGGTGGATGAGACACGGCCCCGCAATCAGGGCGCATCGCTCACCGCCTTCGAGCTTGGTCGCCACGGCGTTCCGCATACCATCGTGCCGGACAATGCAGGCGGGCACCTCATGCAGCATGGCCGCGTCGATATGTGCATCGTCGGCACCGACCGCACCACCGCAACCGGTGATGTGGCAAACAAGATCGGCACCTATCTGAAGGCACTCGCTGCTGCCGCAAACAATGTGCCCTTCTATGTCGCGTTGCCCCACACAACAATCGACTGGTCACTGAGCGATGGCGTGCGCGAAATCGAGATCGAGGAGCGTAGCCCCCGCGAAGTCACGCATATGACGGGCCGCACAGAGGCAGGCGAGATCGTCACCGTGGAAATCTCCGCCCCCGGCAGCGCGGCGGTGAATTACGGCTTCGACGTAACACCCGCAAACCTCGTCACTGCCCTCATCACGGAGCGCGGCGTCTGCCCCGCCAGTCGCGAAGGGCTGTTGTCCCTC